>DATFZP010000128.1:0-4167 GCA_035314405.1 Solirubrobacteraceae bacterium
CTCGTGCTCGCCAACAGCCACGGGATCGCCGAGCTCGCCCGCTCCCACGGCGCCGGGGAGACGTGCGTGGTGCATCTCGGGGCCGACCTGCCCGACGCTCCGGCCCCCCAACGCCGCGAGGGTCCCCAGACGCTCGTGACCGTCGCCCACCTCGTCGCCCGCAAGCGCCACGCCGACGTCCTGCGGGCGCTCGCGGTGCTCGAGGACCGACACCCCACGCTCCGCTATGCGATCGTCGGGGAAGGCCCCGAGCGGGTCGCCCTGGAAGGCCTGGCTGCCCGCCTCGGCGCGTCGGACAGGGTCGACTTCCTCGGACAGCTCGCCCCGGCGCAGGCGATCGATCGCGCCCGTCGCTCCACGCTGTTCGTGATGCCCTCCACCGAGGAGGCGTTCGGCGTCGCCTACATCGAGGCGATGGCGGCCGGCGTTCCGGCGATCGGATGCCGAGGTGAGCCGGGGCCGGAGGAGATCGCGGCCGCCGGCGACGGGTTCATGCTGGTTCCGCCGGGAGACATCGAGCGGCTCACCCAACGCATCGACGAGCTGCTGTCCGACCCCCACCGACTGCGCGAGGCGGGGCAGAGGGCGCGGGCGACGGTCGCCGCCAACTTCACGTGGGATCTTTGCGGGGAGCAGACGCTCGCCGCCTACGAACAAGCCCTGCGGTGAAGCCCGTCCTGTTCACGACCGGCCACGCGCCCGCATACCGGGTGGGGGCGCTCTCGCGCCTGCACGAGCGGGAGGGCATCGAGGTGGCGCTGTTCGGAGGCCCTTCCCGCCACGGGGGAGCCGACTTCGACGGAGACCTCCCGTTTCCGAGCCGCCACGCGGGGGCGGCCGAGCTCGGGCGGCTGGCCGCGAGCGGGCGCTATCGCGCCGTGGTCTGCCCCACCGGCGGGCGGCTTGCCCTGCTGGCAACATGGGCCGGAGCGCGCTCCCGAGGATCTCCGCTGATCCTCTGGGCCTCCCTCTGGGCGCACCCCCGCAGCGCCGCCCACGCTTTCAGCTACCTGCCCCTCAGACGGCTGTATCGATCGGCCGACGCAGTCGTCACCTACGGGCCGCACGTGAGCGCCTACGTGGCGCGGCGGGGCGCCGGAAACGTGCACATCGCCCCCCAGTCGGTCGACAACGAGTTCTGGGCAGGAGAGGATACGGCCGCCCCTCGCGATCCCCGCTGGCCGGCGGCGGCAGCCACGAGATTCCTGTTCGTGGGGCGGCCGGCCCCGGAGAAGGGCCTTGCGGTGCTGCGGGATGCCTGGCGCTCGGCGGGCCTGACCCCCGACGCCGGCGCGCTCGTCGCGGTGGGGGTGGCCGATGACTCGCCCGCGTCCCTCGGGGGCGGCTCACGAGGGGGGCGATCGGGGATCCTGTCCCTCCCTGCGATGTCTCCCCCTCAGCTGCGCGACCTGTATGCGGCGAGCGACGTGCTGGTGGTGCCCTCGGTCCCCACCCCGACCTTCCGCGAGCCATGGGGGCTCGTGGTCAACGAGGCGATGAACCGAGGGCTCGCGGTGATCGCCAGCGACGCGGTGGGAGCGGCGGCCGGGGGGCTCGTGAGGGACCGAGAGACGGGCCTGGTGACCCCCGCCGGCGACAGCCGCGCCCTCGCGAGAGCGATCGAAGAGCTCGCGAGCGACCCGCGGCTGCGCACCGAGCTCGGCGCCGCCGGCCGTCGGGCGGTTGGCGCCTACACCCACGAGGCGTGGGCCGAGGGCTTCTCGCGTGCGCTGGCAACCGTCGGGCTCTCCCGCCACCGCTGGTAGCGTTGACGTGCGAGCCATGAGCATCGTCCGCCTCAACCGCCGGCTCGCCCTGCCGGTGATACTGCTCGCGAGCACCCTCGCGGCCGCGGCGCCGGCCAGGGCGGACGTCGGAGAAACGATCATCCTCCGGTGCACCCACGGCGAATCCCTCGCCGGCTTCAGCCAGAGCGCCTACCAGCAGGCACTCCAGCAGCTGACGGCCGACGCGGAAGAGTACACACCCTGCGGCTCGCTGATCCGCCAGGCCCAGAGCGCGGCGGCGGGCGGCGGAGTGATCCCCGGCTTCGGGGGGCTCAGCGAGGCCCCGATCCCCGCCACGCCGGCCGAGCAGGCGGCGATCGAGGCCGCCACACGCACACCCCCGCCGCCCGTGCACCTCGCCGGTCAGCTTGTCACTCCCGGAGTCGTGCACGCCAACATCGCCTCCGCCTTCAGGACCCTGCCCAGCCCGCTGCTCGCCACGCTGGTGTTCCTGCTCGTCGGCCTCGTGCTGGCGGGCGGCATCCGCGGGCGGGGCCGTCTCCGTGGCCACCGAAGCGACTGAACGACTGCCGTCGGGCCCCCCGGCGCCGCCGCCGGCGGCCAGGGAGCCCTCCGGGGGCCCGATCGAGCGACCGAGCAGGAGCCGCCCGAGCTCGTGGTGGCTGACGGGCCTGGTCGCGGCGATCCTCTGCCTGGTGACCTTCGAGACGAAGAAGGCGGGCCTCGACCTCGAATCGATGACCACCACCGAGATCGCCCTGACGCTTGGAGCGGGCGTGTTGTGGGCGGGCGCCGCGATCCTCGCACCCGCGCGCGGAGGTCCGATTCCCGGTCTCTGGACGTTCGGCCTCCTGCTCGCCTTCACGATGCTGAGCGCCCTGTCGGTGGTCTGGTCGGTCCAGCCCGACGCCAGCTGGGAGGACTCTGGGCGGATGCTCGCCTACACCGCCGTGTTCGGGGCCGCGCTCACGCTCGTCAGGCTCACGCCCGGTCGCTGGCAGGCGATCCTCGAGGGGGTGACGCTGGCCGCTGTGATCGTGTGCGGCTATGCGCTGCTGACGAAGGTGTTCCCCGCGAGCCTCGCCCCGTCCGAGCACTACGCGCGCCTGGAGGCCCCGTACGGCTACTGGAACGCGATCGGCCTGACCGCGGCGATGGGGGCGATCGGTTGCATCTGGCTGGGCGCCCGACGCGACGGTCATCCGCTCGTGAGCGCCCTCGCCTATCCGGCGATGGGGATCACCCTGCTGGTGCTCGTGCTCGCCTACTCGCGGGGCGCGCTCGCGGCGCTGGCGATCGGCCTGCTGCTCTGGTTCTGCGCCGTTCCTCTGCGCCTGAAGGGGGCCGCGGTGCTGATCGTCGGCGCTCTCGGCGCCGCTGCCGTGACCGCCTGGGACTTCTCCAGACACGCCCTCACGGCGGACAGCGTGGCCCTGGGGGAACGCACCGCCGCCGGGCACCACCTCGGGCTCCTGCTGCTCGGGATGGTGATCGTGCTCGCCCTCGCGGGCACGATCATCGGCTTTCAGACGGGGCGCAGGCCACCCTCGCCAGCCGCCCGCCGGCGTGCCGGTGCGATCCTCCTTGCGTCGATCGCGCTCGCGGTGATCGCCTTCGCGGGCGCGCTCGCCCACAGTCACCGGGGCCTCACCGGCAGCATCTCCCATGCGGTCGGCGACCTCACCAACCCCAACTCCCGGACTCCCCCCAACACCCCCAACCGTCTGACCGCGGTGGCCAGCGTGCGGGCGCGCTACTGGAAGGAGGCCCTCCAGGTCTTCGCCGCCCACCCCGCCCTCGGGGTCGGCGCGAACGGCTACCAGACCGCCCGCCTGCGCTACCGCACCGAGCCGCTGGAAGTGCGCAACGCCCACGGCTTCGTCGTGCAGACGCTCGCCGACCTCGGCCTCGTCGGCCTGCTCCTCGCACTCGCGCTGCTCGGCTGCTGGATGGCCGCTGCCGGTCGCGCCACCCATCCCTTCAGCCGCAGCTGGACGCCTTGGAGTGCGTGGCGGAACCTCCGCACGGGCGGGGGTGAGAAGCCGGGGTGGCGGCATCTGGAGCTCGCCTACACCGACGAGCGGATGTGCCTGCTGACGATGCTGTGCGTGGTGGTGGTCTTCGGCGCCCACTCGTTGGTGGACTGGACCTGGTACGTCCCCGGCGATGCCTGCGTGGCCCTGCTCTGCGCCGGCTGGCTGGCCGGCCGTGGGCACCTTGCGGGCGATCCCACGGCGCCGCCCGCGCACCCTGCCCCCGCCACCGCCGCCGGGGGGCTCCACGGCGGGCGACCCGGGTGGGTTCGCATCTCCCTCGCGGCGGCCGCGGTGGTGGGGGTGCTGCTCGCCGCCTGGTCGCAGTGGCAACCTCAACGCTCTGAAGAAGCACGTGAAAGCGCCCTCGTGCTGCTCCCCGGAGA
>DATFZP010000129.1:0-5774 GCA_035314405.1 Solirubrobacteraceae bacterium
GAGCACGTGCTCGCGTCGGCGGCGATCCCTGGTGCGTTCCCGGCGGTCGAGGTCCGGCGGCCCCGCGTGGCGGCCGGCTGGTACGGCGATGGCGGAGTACGTCTGAACGCGCCGCTGGCACCGGCCCTCGCCCTCGGCGCCGATCGCGTGGTGGTGGTCGGCCTGAACTCCTCGGTCACGAGCGACCGGGCCTCGATACGCCCCGACGCGATCGACGGCATCGCCCAGCTGCTGCAGGTCGCGCTCGCCGATCAGCTCGCCGACAGCGTCGCCACGCTCGCGGCGGTGAACGAGACCCTGCCAGCGGCCTCATCGACCGCTCGCCACGCCGGCACAGCAGTAAGGCCGCGGGCGAGGATGCCCTACATCTTCATCGCACCCGGCGATCGCCTGGAGGTCGGACGCCTCGCTCGAGATGTCTACGAGCGACACTACGCGGGCGTGGGCGGTCTCGTGCGGGACACCAACCTCGCCCTCTTCGGGCGGATCGTCAACGCCGAGCGCAGTGCGATCCACGGGGAGCTGCTCAGCTACCTCTTCCTCGCGAGCGAGTTCATCGATGCTCTGATCGACCTCGGCCGGCGTGACGCCGAGCGCTGGCTCGCCGCACGGCATGACGCCGGGGTGTGGCAGATCGGTCGGCTGTCCGCCGGGCCGACCGGCACGGAGCTGCCGCGCGGGAAGACCCGCCCCCGCAAACCTCGCCCGGCTTCCGGCTGAGCCCTACCGGCCGACCGCCGAGGGACATCCGCCAGAGCCGCCTCACCCGTGTGATCGACGCCACACGCCCCGTGTGATCCAGTCCACAGACCCGCCGAGGGGCCCAGGTCATCCTTTGACTTGCGAGGCGCAAACGAGATCACACAAGCGCCTCCGTCTTGTCCCAGCAAGGACGCCGGGGAGGCCGGCCCGGAAGGGATGCCGGGTCGGCCGCACTGGTCCCACTCGCACAAGCACCCGGGCGGACCTAGACCCGCCCGGGTGCCTGCGCCGGCTGCCTCGACGTCGCGGCGTGCTCCGCAGCTCAGCGCCGGTGCGGGAGGCCTGACCGAGCGCTCCGCTCTCAGCCGACTCCCAGCATGTCGGCGTCGCCGTCCCAGCCTCGCCGGGGAGCATCGTCGCATGACAACCAGCGAGCTCCTCCACCCCCGGCGCCGAGCGCCCGTCTCGGGGAGCGCCCCGACGTCACCGGTCCCATCGGCCCTCGACCCCTCGGACACACCCACGGAACGCCCGGCGGACCCGGCGTGGGCCCGTCCGGCGCTCGTCGCCCTCCTGTTGCTCACCGCCGTCGCCTACCTGTGGGACCTGACCGCCTCGGGGTATGCGAACTCCTTCTACGCCGCCGCGGTCCAGGCCGGCACGAAGAGCTGGAAGGCGCTCTTCTTCGGATCGCTCGACTCCTCGAACTTCATCACCGTGGACAAGCCCCCGGGCTCCCTCTGGGTCATGTCTTTGTCGGGCCGAATCTTCGGCTTCAACAGCGCGAGCATGCTCGTTCCCCAGGCGCTCGAGGGGGTGGCCGCCATCGGGCTTCTGTACGCGACGGTGAAGAGGTGGTTCGGCGCCGGAGCGGGGCTGATCGCTGGCGCGGTGTTCGCTCTGACCCCTGTCGCGGCGCTGATGTTCCGCTTCAACAACCCCGATGCCCTGCTCGTCCTGATGCTCGTCGCCGCCGCATACTGCCTGGTGCGAGCCCTCGAGCGGGCCGGCACCCGCTGGGTCATCGCCGCCGGAGCGATGATCGGTGTCGCGTTCCTGGCGAAGATGATGCAGGCGTTCCTCGTGCTTCCCGCGTTCGGGCTCGTGTACATGGTGGCCGCCCCCACGACTCTTCGCCGTCGGGCCGGCCAGCTGCTGGCGGGCGGCTTGGCGGTTCTCCTGAGCGGCGGCTGGTGGGTTGCGATCGTGGCGCTGTGGCCGGCCGGGTCGCGTCCCTTCATCGACGGCTCTCCCGACAACAGCATCCTCAACCTGATCACCGGCTACAACGGCTTCGGGCGCATCTTCGGAAGCGGTGGCCCCGGCGGAGGCGGCGGTGGCGCGAACTTCAGTGGAGCCACCGGTGCCCTGCGCCTGTTCAACGACCTGATGGGCGGTCAGGCCTCGTGGCTGCTGCCGGCCGCGGTGATCGCCCTCGTCGGCGGTCTCTGGGCCCAGCGGGGCGCCCCCCGCACCGACCGCACCCGCGCGGCGCTGCTGCTGTGGGGCGGCTGGCTGATCGTCACCGCCGCCGTCTTCAGCTTCAGCCAGGGCGTGATCCACACCTATTACACCGTCGCTCTCGCCCCTGCGATCGCGGCGCTCGTCGCGATCGGCGCAACGATGTGCTGGTCTCGCCGGGAGACCCTCTCCGCACGTCTGATGGCGGCCCTTGCGGTCGCCGCGAGCGCCGGCTGGGCCTATGCCCTGCTCGAGCGCACCCCGAGCTGGGAGCCATGGCTGGCCCCCGTGACCCTCGTGGTCGGTGTGCTGAGCGTGGTCGGTCTGCTCTGCTGGCCCGCTTTCGGCCAGGCGGGCAGACGTGTGGGCGTGGCCGCCGCCACTCTCGGCGTCGTGGCTGCGATGGCTGGACCCCTCGCATACACCCTCGACACGATCACCACGCCCCACACGGGCTCAATCCCCTCGGCCGGCCCGGCGAGCGCCGCCCCCGGTGGGCCTGGTGGAGGCGCTGCGGGGTTCGGCGGCACCCGTCCTTTGGCGGGCGGGAGTGGCGGCGCCGGCGGCACAGGCGGCCGGTCCGGTGCCTCTGTGAGCACGTCCCTGGTGAGGGCCCTGCAGAGCGACGCGGGCCGCTACCGGTGGGTCGCGGCGACCTCGGGGTCACAGAGCGCAGCGACGCTCGAGCTGGCGAGCGACGAGGCCGTGATGGCCATCGGGGGCTTCAACAACCAGGGGGGCAACCTCAGCCTGTCCACGTTCGAGCGGTGGGTGGCCGGCGGTGAGGTCCACTACTACATCGCCTCCACCGGTGGCGCCCCCGGCGGCGGCTCCGCGGGCGCCTCCCCAGGCGGCCGGCCGGGCGGGCCCCCTGGCGGCGCCCCCTCCGGTGGCGGCGTCCCTGGCGGCGGCCTCTTCGCCGGCGGCGGCGCTCCCCCCGGCGGCGGACCCGGCGGCGGACCCGGTGGCGGCGGACCCGGTGGCGGCGAGTCGACCGCAGCGATCACCAAATGGGTCGAGGCCCACTTCAAAGCCGAGGCGATCGGCGGCGAAACGGTCTACGACCTCGCATCGACGGGCAGCTGACCCGGGGTGCACCCCGTGGGGGGTCCACCGGTTCGGGGACAGCCGACCCTCGAACGACAACGACCCGCTCGGGGTCGGAGCGGGTCGTTGTCTGGGGAGGAGGTTCGTGCTGCTGAGGACCAGTATGCACGTCCATCACACATAAGCAAAAGACGGAAGTGTCATACAACCCATCACATGTCATGATGAGTCGTCCGTGGACCTCCAGCAACTGCGATCGTTCGCTGCGGTGGCACGCCACCGTCATTTCACCCGGGCCGCCGCCGAGCTGCACATCGGCCAGCCTGCCGTCTCCCAACACCTTCGGCGACTCGAGGCCGAGCTCGGGGTGCGCCTGCTCAGCCGCACCACCCGCACGGTCGAGCTGACCGAGGCTGGTCAGCTGCTGCTCCCGCGAACCGAGCGGGCGCTCGGGGAGCTCGACGCCGGCCTCGACGAGATCGCCGAGTTGAAGGGCCTCCTTCGCGGTCGCCTGACGATCGGTGCGATGCAGTGGCTCGAGCCGTACGATCTCGCGGGCACGTTGGCCACCTTCCACGAGCTGCACCCGGGCATCGACATCCGCGTCGTCGAGGAGGTTGCCCAGTCGATGCTGGGCGCCGTCGCCGCCGACGAGCTGGACGTGGCTTTCGTGCCGATCGACTCCGGCCTGCCGGGGGGCGTCGACAGGGAGCTCCTGTTCGAAGACGAGCTGGTGCTCGTGGTGGCCCGCGACCACCCCCTGGCGGGGCGCTCTCACGTGCGCCTCGCGGCTCTTCGGGACGAGCCGTTCGTGTTCCTGCGCGAGGGCACCGGCCTACGGCGGGCGGTCGAGTCGGCCGCCCGGGAGGTCGGGTTCGAGCCCCAGGCCCGGTTCGAGACGAACGAGCTCTCCCGGGTGCTCGCCCTGGTCGCCCGCGGTCTTGGCATCTCGGCCGTGTCACGGGCAGTCGCCGAGGCTGCGGGCGATCAGGTGGTGGCGCTGCGCCTGACCCCCGCCCTCCGTCGGCAGGTGGGGCTCGTGTGGAGGGCCGGTCGCCATCGCACCCCGGCGGCAAACGCCTTCCTCAGGCACGTGATCGACCGCGGCGAGGCCGGCCGAACGGCCGCGTGAGGTCGTCCCGCCGGGCCGCTGCCGAGTCGCCGCGCAGGATAGGCTCCACCTCGTGCGGGCCTACCACGTCCACGTCGAGCACCGCTTCACGAAGCCTCCCGAGCGGATCTTCGGGTATCTGGCCGAGCACGAGAACCTGGGTGAGGTGTTCGGGGCGAAGATCAAGCGCCTGCGTGACGGCGAGGACGGGGAGCGAAACGGGAAGGGGTCCGTCCGGCAGCTGAGGATCGGGCCGATGCCTCCGTTCGAGGAGACGGTGACCGAGTTCGTCCCCAACGAGCGGATCGTCTACCGCATCACCAAGGGCAGCCCGCTGAGGGGGCATGTGGGAGTGATGACGTTCGACCCGTCCGACGGAGGGACCCGGTTCGTGTATGACATTCGCCTGGCCTCGCCCGTGCCCGGTCTCGCCCTGCTCGTCCGGGGCGCCCTCACGCGCTCGATCACGCGGTCGCTTGCGACCGTCGAGCGTGAGGCCTGACGCGCCGGGTCTCGCCTCCGTCACATCCCCGCCTGCGCCTATCGTGGCGTGCCCGTGACCACCGCCTACTTCTCCGCCACCCTCGAGCGCGACGAGGCCGTGCTTCGCTTTCCCTTCGACGAGCGCCTCCGTCAGCTGCTCCGCGCGATCCCCGGCCGTCGCTGGGATCCGAACGAGCGAGCCTGGTGCGTTCCCCTGGGCCCCCACCAGGCGGAGGCTCTGGGACGCCTGCTCGCCTCGCTGCCGGGCGAGCCGGAGGTGAGCGGCACGCTCGCCGCCGCGATTCGCCGCCGCCGCTCGCGGCGGCACGCGGGAGCATGCGTCGTCGATCTCGCCCGTCCCGACGAGGACTGGTGGCTGAGCTTCGCCACCGACCTCGCCACTGCCTCGGTGGAGAAGCTGCTCGCCCACCCCAGGGCGCGCCGTCTGCCGGCCATCGGACGCGGGCTCGTGCCCCTCGATGAGCGAGCCGCCGCGATCATCGGGGAGCTGGAGGAGTGCTCCACCGCCGTGAGCCTGACCGATACGGCCAGACGTGCGCTCGCCGGCCGCGGGGTGCGGCCCCAGCCCCGCGACGGGCCCCCGGGGGCCGGTGGGGCCGAGACGGGCGTGGGCGACCTCGACGTGGATCTCCGCCGTGACCGCCGGGGCGAGCACTGGCTCGTGATCGGATCTCGGTGGGCGCCGCCGGCCCGCGTCCTGGCGGCTCGCATGGGGCTTGCCCCGCGCGAGGGCCCGAGGGACTCGCTCGGGCTTGCGGCGGCCGAGCGCGACGCCGAGCAGCTCGGAGAGCTGCTCGGGCAGCTGGTGGAGGCGAGGGTCGCCCCCCGGGTCTCGGCCTGGCTGCGTCGGGCCACCACCTGGCGGGGGACGATCGACGCACAGGGACCGCCGGACGCCCCCGTGTTCCTGCTGCTCGGAGAGGTGGAGCGCCTGCCGAGGGCGGTGCGG
>DATFZP010000130.1:0-3609 GCA_035314405.1 Solirubrobacteraceae bacterium
CTCACGCTCGCCCGTTCGGGATGACTGGCCGGTCCGGTCACTTCGAAGTGCACCGGCCAGGGTGCGTTGACTCGCGGGCTGTGCGTCGTCGCGTGCATCCTCGCGGTGACGCCCCTCGTGGAGGCGAGCACTTCTCCCTGACCGCTTGGCGCACCGGTGGTCGTCGATGTCCCGCCGCTCGCGCCGGCACCTCCGCCTGCGCCGGTCGTGGGCCGGGCGGCGGTCGTCGTCGCGGTGGGCGTCGATTTGCCCTGCGAGGAGCTCCCCCCGCTGCCCCCACAGCCGGCCAGCGCCAGGATCGTGATCAGACCGGTGGCGAGGGGCCGCGATCCACTCACTTCGCCAACCCGCCTGTGGGTTCGAACAGCTCGCATGGGCACGCTCCTCTGTGCATTGCGGTCACCAGCGCTCCGCCACCACGCTAACAATCCCGCTCGACGACTTTGACCGACCGGCGGCCGGCCCTCGGCCCGACCCGGAGTCAGCGTCCGGCGCCGGTGGTTCCCGAGCGCTCGCGGGCGCCGTCGAGGAGCACCCTCTGCTCGGCGGAGGCGATCAGTCGTCGCGTCCGATCCACGGCGTCGACGCTCACGGAGATGTTGTCGATGCCGAGGCGCACGAGCAGCTCCGCGTACTCCGGATGCACCGACGGCGCCTGCCCGCAGATGGACGTCCGCAGGCCGAGTCCCCTCGCCTTCGGGATGAGCTGGCTGAGGTAGTCGACGACCGCCGGATCGCGCTCGTCGAAGGTCGCTGCCAGCAGCTCGGAGTCGCGGTCGGCCCCGAGCAGCAGCTGGGTGAGGTCGTTTGACCCGATCGAGATCCCGGCGATGCCGAGGGCGGCGTAGCGCTCGAGGTTGAACAGCACCGAGGGCACCTCGGCCATGATCCACAGCTCGAACCGCCGCCGCCCCAGCAGGCCCGCGGCCGCCACCTCGTCGCGGCAGCGCGCCAGCTCTTCGGCCGTCCGCACGAACGGGAGCATCACGTGGAGGTTCTCGTGGCCCTCGTCCCAGACGCGCTTGATCGCCTCGAGCTCGAGCGAGAAGACCTCCGGGTCCTCGATGTAGCGAAGCGCCCCCCGGAAGCCGATCATCGGGTTGGCCTCCTGCGGCTCGAAGCGCTCGCCGCCGCGAAGGCCACGGAACTCGTTGGTGCGGAAGTCGATCGTCCGATAGGTGATCGGGCGGTTGCCGAACCCGGCCGCGAACGTGCTCAGCGCCCGTGCCATCGCGGTCACGAAGTCCTCCGTGCGTCCCTCCTCGATCAGCTGCCTGGGGTGCGTCCCCTCGAGCGCCTCGAGCACCATCAGCTCGGCCCTCAGCAGCCCGACGCCGTCGACCTCCAGTACGGCGGTCCGCTCAACCTGGGAGGGCTCGGACAGGTTGACGAGCAGCCGGGTCGCCGTGATCGGCGCTCCGGCGCCTGACGTCGCCCCCGCCACCGATGCCCCTCCGTTTGCCGTCGCGGCGGGGCCCGTCGCCGCTATCGCCCCCTCGAGCACCGCTCCCTGGGTTGCGTCGACGGTCACGAGCTCCCCGTCGCGCAGCCTCTTCGTCGCCTCTCCGGTGCCGACGACGCAGGGGATGGCGAGCTCACGTGAGACGATCGCCGCGTGGCAGGTCATGCCGCCCGAGTCGGTGACGATCGCTGCGGCTCTGCGCATCAGGGGAACCCAATCGGGAGTGGTCATATGCGCGACCAGGATCTCGCCCTCGGCGAAGGCGCCCGTGTCGTGAGGGTCGCTGAGCAGCCGCACACGCCCGCTCGCTCTTCCCGGCGCAGCGCCGAGCCCCCGCACGAGCACCTCGCCGGTGCCCGCGTCCTCGCCCGGGGATGCGATCGTCGTGATCGGCCGGCTCTGCAACATCCACACCCCTCCGTCGGGGTCGAACGACCACTCGGTGTCCTGGGGGGCGTCGTAGTGCTCCTCGATCGCGAGCCCGAGCCTGGCGAGCTCGACGACCTCATCGTCGCCGAGCACGGGACGCATGCTCTCCTGCGCGCCCAGCGTCCTGGTCACCGTGCCGCCCCCCGGGGCGGGTTCGATGGCCAGCTCCTTGGGACGGACCGAGCGGGTGGTGATGGCCATGTCGGCCTTGCGGACGACGTACCGATCCGGGGACACGCTGCCCGAGACGACGGCCTCGCCGAGGCCGAAGGAGCCCTCGATCACGAGGTGGTCGCGCTCGCCCGATGCCGGGTCGACCGTGAACATCACACCCGCTCGAGTAGAGGGGATCTGCCTCTGCACCACCACCGCGATGTCCATGTCCGCCTGTCCGAAGCCCCGCTCCCCGCGGTAGTAGATCGTCCTGCCCCCGAACAGCGAGGCCCAGCAGCGCTTGACGGCGTCGAGCAGCGCCTCCTCGCCGCACACGTTCAGGAACGTCTCGTTCATCCCGGCGAACGACGCCGAGGCGGTGTCCTCCGCCGTCGCAGAGGAGCGAACCGCCACCGCCGCCCCCACCTCGTCGCCGACGAGGTCGCCGTAGGCCCTCGCGATCTCCTCCCTCAGCCCCGACGGGAGCGGTACCTCGAGCAGCGCGCTGCGGGCGGCCTGCGACGCCGCCTCGAGTGCCGCCTGGTCCTGCACGTCGACGTGCGCGAGGATCTCGGCGAGGCGCCCGCGCAGGCCGGTCTCCTCGCAGAACGCCGCGTAGGCCGGTGCGCCGATGACGAATCCGGAGGGGACGGGCAGCCCGGAGCGGGTCAGCTCCCCGAGGTTTGCACCCTTGCCTCCGGCGAAGAGAACGTCCTCGACGCTCAATTCCGAGAAGCGCCTGACGGCGGTCGTGGGGGAGACGGTGCTGTCCACTGCCTCTTACGGTCCCCTGCCGCGACCGGCACGCCATCCGTGCGTTACCGCTTGCCCGCGGGACTGGCTGCCCCCCCGCGCTGCGGACAATCACGGATGCCCGCGGAGGTGGGCGCCTGCACGATTGCCGAGGAGACATCAACCGGAGGTCTCGCAGAGCGGCGGCGCGGACATGTCGGGCAGCGACCTGCTCGAGTACTTCGAGCAGGACCCGGCGACGAAGGTCGTGCTGCTCTACCTCAGCAGCGACTCCGGCGGCGTGCGTCTCGGCCTGAGCGGCCCGGAGGCGGTGGCCGAGGGGTCCGCGGAGATCGCGGCGGCGACGCTGCGGGGACTACGTAGTAACGCGCACTCACCTGGGCAGAACGCACCGATGCCGGGTGCCCCGAGCGGCGGGAAGCTGGATGAGAGCAGAACCGTACGTCCCCCCCGCCGACGACGACTGGAGATCCAGCAATGGCCACCGCTGAGAGGACCACCACCTTTGAGGCTCCCGGGTCCGCCGGCAGCCCGGTGCAGTGCAAACCGCGCTATGACAACTTCATCGGCGGGGGCTGGGTGGCGCCGGTCGACGGCGAGTACCGCGAGAATCTCACCCCGGCCACCGGTCTTCCGATCTGCGAGGTCGCCCACTCCGGTGCCCAGGACATCGAGCTCGCGCTCGACGCGGCACACGCCGCGAAGGACGCATGGGGGGAGGCCTCGACCACCGAACGCTCCAAGGTGCTGAACGCCGTCGCCGACGCGATCGAGGAGAACCTCGAGATGCTGGCAGTCGCGGAGAGCTGGGA
>DATFZP010000131.1:0-4742 GCA_035314405.1 Solirubrobacteraceae bacterium
CGCGGCGGCCATCACCTTCGGCGCGCTGGCGGCCGTCGGGGCATCGCTGACGATGGCCTCGGTTGCCGTGCTGCCCGTGCTAGTCGGGTTGGCGGTGGACTACGCGATCCAGTTCCAGTCGCGCGTGGGGGAGGCCTTCGAGCAGCTCGGCGAGCCCGCTGAGGCCAGCGAGGCGCAGCGCGCCCGGCTCGTGGTCCAGGCCGCCGGTGCGGGGTCGGCGACGATCGCCACGGCGGGCGCGGCGAGCGCGGCGGCGATGCTGGGGCTGCTGCTCTCGCCCGTGCCGATGGTCAGGGGCTTCGGGGTGCTGTTGCTCGTCGGCGTCGCGATCGCCCTCGGCTGCGCGCTCGTCGTCGGGGCGGCGGCGCTGACGCTCGCCCCCGCCGTCCCTCGGGCACGGGTGCGGGTGCCGGCCGGGCTGCAGGCGTCGTGGAGGGGCGCCCGCGAGCTCCTCGCCGACAACCCTCTCACGCGGGCCGTCTCCAACGCGGCGCTCGTGGGAGCGGTCGGCCGCCCCGGTCGGGTTCTGTGCGTGGGGCTGGCTCTCGCGGCGCTCGGCTGGGGTCTCGACGGTCAGACCCGGGTGCAGACAGAAATCACGAAGCTCGTCCCCCAGAACCTCTCCTCGCTGCAGGGCCTCGAACAGCTCGAGCACAGGACGGGGGTAGCGGGGGAGATCGACCTGATGGTCTCCGGAGCGAACGTCACGAGCCCGTCGACGATCGGCTGGATGAGCTCGTACGAGAGCGCGATCCTCTCGCGCTTCGGCTACAGCGCCGCCCGCGGCTGCGGGCAGGCACGGCTGTGCCCGGCCTTCTCGCTTCCCGATCTGTTCGGCGGCCAGGCCGCCGCGGGGGGTTCGCGGGCGAAGCTCTCGACGGGCGAGGTCAACGCCCTGCTGCACGCGATCCCCGCGTACTTCTCCCAGAGCGTGATCACCGCGGACCGCCGTGTGGCGACGCTCGCCTTCGGGATCCGGGTGATGAGCCTCCAGCAGCAGCAGCAGCTGATCGAAGGGATGCGCTCGAGCCTGCATCCCCCCGTCGGGGTGAGCGCCCGGCTCGTCGGGCTGCCGGTGCTGGCAGCCCAGTCGGGCTCGCAGGTGAGCGACCCGTGGCGGCGCCTGCTCACGCTCCTCGTGGGCCTCGCGGCGGTCGCGGTCGTGCTCCTGCTCGCGTTCGCCGGGGACCTGCGGCGGGCGCTCGTGCCGCTCGTGCCGATCGTGCTGGCGACGGGATGGTCGGCGTTGATCCTGTTCCTCGTGAGGGTCCCCCTGAACCCGATGTCCGTGACCCTCGGGGTGCTCGTGATCGCGATCTCCACCGAGTTCTCGGTGCTCCTGGCCGAGCGCCACCGTCAGGAGCGGCTGGCCGGGTACGACACGATCGAGGCGCTGCACCGCACCTACCGCCGGACGGGGACGGCCGTGGCGGCCTCCGGCACGACGGCGATCGCAGGCTTCGGAGTGCTCGTGCTCTCGGAAATCGCGATGCTCCGCGACTTCGGGCTCGTCACGCTGATCGATCTGAGCGTCTCGCTCGTCGGCGTCCTCGTCGCCCTGCCCGCCGCGCTGGTGATCGCCGAGCGCGAGGATCCGCTGCGGATCGGCCGTCAGTCGGGCGCATCGGCCGGGGCGCTCGCGCGAGGGCGCCCGGCGAGCGTCCTGCGGCGGGGCCGCCGAGCCCCGGGGGCGGGATCGGGGCATGAGACAGCCTGAGGAAGGGGCTCCCTACGGCGGCAGGGAGGGCTCCGGGACCAGGGCGGGCGGCCCCGCCCCGACCGTCCAGGCGCCTCGCTACGGGCGCTACGCCGGTCTGCTCGCCCTGCTGATCCTGGCGCTGATCACGCTCAACACGATCGTCACCAAGCCGAACGGAGCATCGGGGGTGCCTCCCGGAGCGGCGCTGCCGCCGTTCGCCGTGCCGCTGGTGCTCGGCAACCTCTCGGGCGATGCGAACGTCGCCACCCGGCCGGACGACGGCGCCGCCGGAGCGGTCCCGGCGTGCTCGGTGAGGGGGCCGAGGATCCTGAACGTCTGCGAACTGTACGAAAGCGGCCCGGTGGTGCTCGCGCTGTTCGTCGACGGGGGCTCGTGCGCGGGGGTCCTCAGCGACATGCAGGCGCTCACCGCCTCCTTCCCCGAGGTTCGCTTCGCGGCGGTCTCGATCGAGGGCAGCCGCACCCAGCTGCGGGCGATGGTGCGCTCCCGAGGCCTTTCCTTTCCCGTCGGGATCGACAGCGACGGGGCGCTGGCGGCCCTCTACAAAGTCGCCAGCTGCCCGCAGGTGAGCTTCGCCTACCCGGGTGGCGTGGTCCAGAGCAGAGCCCTGCTCGGGCCGCCTTCGGCGGCGGTGCTGCGCACGCGGGTCGCCCAGCTGCTCGCCTCCTCCCGTGCCCGCGGATGGCGAGGGCCGGCGGGGTGAGCGAGCAGGGGCCCGCTGCCAGCCGTCCATCCGAGCCCCTGCTCGGGTGGTGCTCGAGGGAGGTGCAGGAGGAGCTCCCGGGGCTGCGTCTGCTGGTCGCCGAGGTGGCCGTGGGCCGGGCGAGCCCTCTCACCGGAGACTCGCCCCCGGACGTCCAGGCGAGGCTGCGGGAAATGTCGAGCCGCATCCGCGGGGCGCGGGCGGTGGCGCTGCGACGGGAGCCGATCCCCAACGCCTACCGGGTCTTCTTCCGCCAGATCGGCATGGACCCCGACGTCGATCGCACCCCGATCGAGGGGGCCGTGCTCGAGCGGATGCTGAGGGGCGGCTTTCCGACCGGCGGCCTGCTCGAGGACGTGCTGTTGCTCGCGCTGCTCGACACCGCGGTGCCGGTGTGGGCCCTCGACGCCGCCGCGGTCGAAGGCCCGCTCGGGATCCGACCGAGTCGCGAGGGAGAGAGGCTCGGGCCGTCCCCCGACGCCCCCCTGCTGCCGGCGGGCCGCCTCGTGGTCGCCGACTCCTCGACGGCCGCTGCCGTGCTCTTCGGCGAGCTCTCCCCGGGCCACTCGCCGGGGGCCGGCAGCGGGCGCCTGGCGCTGTTCGCCGTGCAGGTCGCGGGTGTGCCGAGCCTGTACGCCGAGGAGGCCCTGTGGAACTGCACGGCGGCGCTCGAATGTCCCTGACGGGCCAGCGCCCCGCGCCCGGGGCGCTGGTAGAATCCTGCTTTCCGCGGCCTTGCGAGAGGAGACGGACGTGACGCAGAGCGAGCACCACGTGATCGACGGCGGCGATCCTCCGCCTGGCTCCTTCCTCCCCGGTGCGCCTCCCGCCGCAGTGCTCACCCGCGAGGGCGCTACGAGCGATCGCCACCGGGTCGCGGCCGAACGTGCAGCCCGGGGCACCCTACGGGCTCAGATCGCAAGGCTCGAGCGGGAGCACTCGGCGATCGTCGCTGAGAGCTTTCCCCACATCTCTCCATCCGCCGCCGCGGGCGTGGGGCCGTCCGCGGCCGGGTCCGCGGGCGCGGGCGGCGGCCCCTCGCTGCTCAACCTCGCCCAGCTCGAGAGCTCACGCGACGAGCTGGCCGGTCGCGTGCAGAGGCTTCGCCTGCTCGCCGCCGATCGCTCGGCGCTTGAGCGCCGAGCGAGGGAGCGGCTCGAGCGGATGAAACTGGAACCGGGTCGTTACAAGTTCGCTCGACTGCCGGTCAGCGACCTCGGCCAGGGCGGCTGCGGCGTGTGGGAGGTGCGGCCACGGCTCGGCCTGATCGGGATGCTCGCCGGCTGGTGGCAGGTCAAGCTCTCGTCAGGGTGTCCGTTACCCACGGGGTCGCGGTCCACCCGCGGCCCCTCTCGGCCGAGGCGAGCATCGCCGCCAGCGTCCGCCGCTGACGATCGGTCATCGACCCGATCGTCTTCTTCTCGGACATCGGGACCTGAGCCAGGAACTTGCGACAGCGGGTCTGGCCCCAGCGGCGCTGGCTCGTCAGCAGGTCGGCAACAGCCATGCTCTCGGCCTCCCACGGGCACTCGAGGATCACCTCGGCCACGTGGCTCTCGCCCGTGGCCACCCGGCGCTTGAGCTCGGCGCGGGCGAGACGAACCTGGTTGGCGCGCTCGAGGGCACGCATGTACTGCGGACCGGCAGGGGCAAACGTTGCTGTCGCATTCATCGTTGGCACTCTCCCCGTTGCCCGCCGAGTCTCGGCGGGCAACATGCTTGCTCGTTGTATTGACCGTGACCGTGCGCGCCTACGGCTCGTGAGTGGTCCGGCCACGAGAACGCGTGGCTACTCCCGACACACACCCCCCGGCGACGGCTTGTGTGTGGAGGCGAACCCCTTTACGACCCATCCAGAGCGCATCTGGAAGCTATGCCACGTCGGCGTGCCCGGTCAACACTTCCGGTTCCCGTTCGTGCGCTAGAAGCGACCTTTTTTGTTGGCCGGATCATTTGTGAAGATTTGGACAAGTCTGGATGCGGCGTGGAGGGCGCCGGTCAGTCCTGCTCGGGGCCGGGCAGTGCTCCGTGCTCGGCCTCGAACTCCCGCTTGACCACAGAGAACAGCTCCAGTGCCCGCTCGATCGTGGGCCGGTCGTGGGTGGCCATGACGCTCGTTCGCAGCAGCGCCCCCCCCGGAGGGACCGCCGGATGCAGGGCGGTGTTGACGAACACCCCCACGTCGTAGAGGGCCCGCCACAGCAGCGCCGCCCGCCAGTCGTCGCCGACGAGCACGGGGATGATCGGGGTCACGATCGTGTACGGCAGCTCCCCTCCTCCCTGCAGGCCGGGCGCGTGCTCCTGGACGGGGGCGGCAGC
>DATFZP010000132.1:0-2239 GCA_035314405.1 Solirubrobacteraceae bacterium
GGAGACGCTCGGGCGGATCGACCGGGCGCTCGCCGGCGACTGACCGGGAAGCAACCCTCAATCCCCGGCCCGGATCTGCCGATACGGATTCGAACGTGGAATCACGGCCGGGATGGCCGGTGCACCCAAGGAAGGGGTTTCTTACGAGCATGCAGGCGACCACGGCAGCCAAGAAGGGCAAGCGACCGAAGTCACGAAGGGGGGGCGAGCCCGAGGCTAAGGCGACCAGGGCCACATCCCCGCCGGGGGAGCGTCACCAGAACGAGGGACACGGCAGACGCCTGACGAAGGCCTTCGAAGCGCTGGAGGCCTTTCCCGCCCTGGCGGAGTCCCGCGATCGCCTCCTCGCGGTGATCGCCAAGGACCACATCGCGACCGCCGACATTGTGGCGGCCGTGGAGTCCGACGTGGCCCTGATCATCGCGGTGCTGCGGTTGGCCAACCGCGCAGAGGCAAACCGCGCCCACAACAGCCGCGCCCTGGTCGGCCGTCCCCGCAGCGGGTCCGCCAAGGCCGGCCGATCCCAGGCGGTCCGTGCCCAGGAGCCCCGCGGTCGGGTGGAGACGGCGGTGGCGGCGGTCGAGATCCTCAGCCCCGACACGGTCAGCGCCCTGGCGACCCGCGTGCGCACCTTTGACTTCTTCGAGCGGGCCAGCGTCTGGGACGCCGCGCCGGAGCGCTTCCGGCTCCACGCCCTGGCCACCCAGCACGCGGCCGACCGGATCGCCGCCGAGGTCGGCTACGAGAGCCGCGACCGCCTGACGGTGACGAGCCTGCTGCACGACATCGGCAAGCTCGTCCTGATCCACGCCTATCCGGGGTACCCCTCCCAGGTGCACCGCGGTGCGAGGACGCCCGAGGAGCGCATCCATCAGGAGCGCCGCGAGCTCGGTGTCGACCACGCGCTCGTGGGCGGCGTGCTGATCCGGCGCTGGGGCCTGCCGGGCGGCCTGGCGACGCCGATCGAGCGCCATCACAACCCCGAGGCCGACGGTGAGGCCGCCTTCATCCGCCTCGCCGACATGCTCGCCCACTACGTCCACGGCGGGCGGGTCTCGCCGAGCGAGATGCTCCAGAGCGCCCGCGCCGTGGGTCTCGGCCCCGAGGAGCTGCGGAGGGTGATGTACGAACTGCCGGGCTCGACCACCCAGCGCCAGCGCCACGTCGATCCCTGTCCCCTATCGGGAAGGGAGCTGGGGGTGCTGCAGCGACTCGCGGAGGGCAAGGTCTACAAGCAGATAGCCCACGAGCTGACCCTGTCCACGAGCACCGTCCGCACCCACCTGCACAACATCTACGGCAAGCTCGGGGCTGTCGATCGCGCGCAGGCCGTCCTGATCGCCACCGAGAGGGGCTGGCTGTAGGGGTCTCTCGGCGAGCGCGCCCGTCGCTGACCCGCCGGCGCGATCTCTGCGGGAGCCTCCACCGGACGGCGCTCCCGCCCGCCCAATACGATCGGGAGCACCCGCTGCCCGGCGCAATTCAGGTCGGCGCCCTCACCGTCGCGGTGCACGAATGATCTCGATCACCACCAAGTCTCCATACGCGGTCCTCGCCCTCGCCGAGCTCGCCCGCAGCGCCGGTCCGGAGCCGGTCCCGATCGGCGAGCTCGCCCGCAGACGCGACGTTCCGGTGCAGTTCCTCGAGCAGCTGTTCGCCGTCCTTCGCCGGGCCGGGATCGTCAGCTCCCAGCGCGGGGTCAAGGGCGGGTACCGGTTCGCCCGGGAGCCGGCCACCGTGACCGTCCTCGAGGTGGTGGAACTGCTCGACGGGCCCCTCGGGCGCGACGCCGAGGGAGTATTCGGCGATGCCGCCGAGGCAGCCCGCAAGGTGCTCGCCGAGACGACGATCGCAGATGTCGTCGAGCGCGAGCTGCGCGAGGCGGGGGCGAGCATCTACCACATCTGATCGCTGCCCGGATCGCGTCGCATCGCGACGCCAGCGACCGCCGCCGTGCCGCCTCGCTCGCCGATCGCCGGAGGGGAACGTCACCTGGCCTCGGGCAACCGGCGTGTGGGGTAATCCCCTAATGCCATACTCGAAGCATGTGTGGATCGCCCCCATCCAGCGCCTTGACTACGGCCGATCGGCGAGTAACCTATGGTGCGAGGTACATAGAGGCTGGAGCGGGCAGTGGGGTGCTCGCGCCATTCCCCTTTACAACGCGAAGCCACGGAGGGTGCCGCAATGCGGGGAGATCGGGATGGGGGCACGACGCCCGGGGGCGTAGATGACTGAG
>DATFZP010000133.1:0-2294 GCA_035314405.1 Solirubrobacteraceae bacterium
GCAGGTACAGCCCGTTGGCCGCCTCGGTTCCTCTCGGGGTGCTGCGGTTGTCGCCGCCGGTCAGGTGGAGCTGGAACGCGGGAAATGCCAGGGCCAGCAGGATCGACGCCGACACGACCGCGTAGGCGATCGGGCGCCGCATGATCGAGCGGGCGTGGCGCGACCACCACCCGCCGGTCGCGATCCCCCTCCGCGCGAGCATGCTCCGGGGCACGACGCGGAAGCGGTTGATCCCCGGCCCGAGCGTGGCGAGCATCGCGGGAAGCAGCGTCGCCGAGGCGGCGATCGAGACGAGCGGGATCAACACTCCTCCGGCGCCCATCGAGCGCATGAACGGGAGGGGCATCAGCAGCAGCAGCCCAAGGCCGATCGCCACCGTCAGACCTGAGAACAGCGTAGCCCGACCGGCCGTGGCCATCGTCGTCTCCAGCGCCGTCTGCGGGTCATCGCCGCTCTGCAGCTGCTCGCGATAGCGAAAGACGACGAGCATCGAGTAGTCGATCGCGATCGCCAGCCCGATCAGGGTGACGATGTTGGTGACGTACTGGGCCATGTTGCCGAGATGGGCGACGATCCACACCAGTCCGAGCGTCGTCGGGAGGGTGACCATCGCGAACACGATCGGCACGAGCACCGCTCCGAGCGTCCCGAACATGAACACGAGCACGACGATCGCGATCGGGATCGCGATCGACTCCCCCTTGCTGAGATCGCGGGCATACACCGGCTGGAGGTCGTGGCTGAGCGCCGGGAACCCGGTCAGATACGTGCGCAGCCCCGGCGGCGAGCCGATCGCCACCCTCATCCTGTCGGTGAAGTTTTTCGCGTCGGCCGCCTGCAGCGGGGTCGCTATCTGCAGGTAGCCCGCTCCACCGCCGGCGAGCCGCAGCGGACCGGCCCGTCCGCCGGGGACCTCGCCGGCGGCCCGCCTCCCGGCGGCTTCGGCCGCGACGGTCGAGGGTGGACCGCCGATGGATTGCACGACCAGCGTGAACGTGCCGTCGCCACGCACGCCGAGCTGCGACTGCAGCACGGCGAGGCCCTTTTCCGCGTCCGAGCCGGGGACGCTGAAGCGGTTGGTCAGCAGCTTGCCGATGTTTGCGGTGGCGACCCCACCGAGGATCGCCACGAGCAGCCAGCCGGCGAGGATCGCCCTGCGGTGAGCCACGACGGCTCGCGTCCAGGCGATCACCCGCGCTCCCCCCGGTTGTCCGTCGGGGCCTCGAGGCCCCGACGGCCTCGCGCGGTCAGATACGGCTCGAGCACGACCATGATCAGATCACCGACCCGCGCAACCTCGGCCGGGTCGCAGGCATCTCCCGTGACCTCCAGGAAGGACAGCCAGTGGCTCGCGATCAGCCACATGGCGACGCCGAGATCGGCGAGGCTGCGGGGCGGGCCTGGCTCGCGCATGACTCCCTGCGCCACGAGCTGCTCGCCGAATCTCAGCCACTCTCCCAGCCGCCGCTCGTGCACCTCGGTGTAGACGGCTCGCAGCTCCTCGTCGGCCCGCAGCAGCGCCAGCAGCTCCCGTTCGAAGAACCTGTACTCCCACGCCACCCCCATCGCGGCCATCACGTTCTCCCGCAGCTTCGCGAGGTTCTCCGCGGCGTCCGAACTCGGCTCCCAACGATTCTCGTGGTGGCCCACGATCTGCTCCTGCAGGGCCCGGATGATCTGCCGCTTGTCGGAGAAGTGGTAGTAGAGGTTGCCCGGGCTGATGCCCGCCTCGGCCGCGATCGCGTTCGTGCTGACGGCCGCCGTACCCCGCTCGTTGAACAGCTCCCTCGCCGCGTCGAGGATCCTGGTCCGGGTCCGCTCGGACTTCGCCATCGGCGCCCGCCGTCCCTCCTGGCGGCTGTCCTCGACCGTTGAGCTCATGCTCTAATTAGAACACAGACTCTAGATTGGTGCGGCGACCTCGCGCCGGTCCGCCTCGCCCGGCAACCCCTTAGCCCCCTACTCGGAACCCCCCGGCCGGCCACGGGGAAACATTCTGCGGTGCTGAACACTTGGTAGGGTCGGGGGGTCCACACAGCGAGAGGAGTGTCATGTCTCAGCGTACGTTCGTGATCGGGGTGGGAATGACCACCTTCGACAAGCCGGGGACGAAGGAGGGGGACTACCCCGACTGGGCCACGGAGGCGGGCACCAAGGCGCTCGAGGACGCGGGTGTGCCCTACGAGGCGATCGAGCGGGCGTTCGTGGGCTACGTGTACGGAGACTCGACGGCGGGACAGCGGGCCGTGTACGGCCTCGGCACGACGGGGGTGCCGGTCATCAACGTCAACAAC
>DATFZP010000134.1:0-2599 GCA_035314405.1 Solirubrobacteraceae bacterium
GTCGACGTCCGGACGCGTCGCAGCGGCCCGCCGCCACCGCGCGGGAATGGCCGCCCAGCCGTAGACTCGGTGCGTGGGCCAGCCCGGGGGTTACACCGTCGAGCGGGACGGCGTGGACGCGCTGTTCGCGGCGCTGCGCCGACGCGGGTTCACGGTGGTCGGTCCGACCGTGCGCGACCAGGCGATCGTCTACGACGAGATCGACGGTTGCGCGGACCTGCCGATCGGCTGGACCGACGAGCAGGAGGGCGGCCACTACCGGCTGCGCCGCCGCGAGGATGAGGCGCTGTTCGGCTACAACGTCGGGCCGCACTCATGGAAGCGCTACCAGCTGCCGCCCGAGGTGCGCCTGTGGCGCGCGCGGCGCGAGCCCGACGGCGGGCTGGGAGAGCTGTGCGAGGCTCCGCCCGAGTCCCCCCGCTACGCCTTCGTGGGCGCCCGCTCGTGCGAGCTGCACGCGATGGGCATCCTCGAGCGCGTGCTGCTCGGCGGCGCGCACCCGGACCCGCTCGACCGCGCCCGCCTGCAGGACGTCTTCATCGTCGCCGTGCAGTGCGCGCAGGCCGGCAACACCTGCTTCTGCGTCTCGATGGGCACGGGCCCGACCGCGGAGAGCGGCTTTGACATCGCGCTCACCGAGCTGCTGGAGCCGGATCGCCACTACTTCGTCCTCGAGGTCGCCAGCGAGCGGGGCGCCGCCGTGGCCGCCGAGCTGCCCCACGCCCGCGCGAGCGACCGTGAGCTGCTGGCGGCGTCCGAGGCGCGGGCCGGGGCGGCCGCCACGATGGGCCGGGAGCTCGACGTCACGGACATCCGGGGTCTGCTCTACCGCAACTACGAGCACCCTCGCTGGGAGGAGGTGGCCGAGCGGTGCCTGTCCTGCGGGAACTGCACGATGGTGTGCCCCACGTGCTTCTGCACGACCGTGGAGGACGTCACCGACCTCGCCGGAGAGCACCTCGAGCGCCGCCAGCGCTGGGACTCGTGCTTCACGGTCGACTACTCCCACATCCACGGGGGGCCCGTCCGGGCCTCCACTCGCTCTCGCTACCGCCAGTGGATGACCCACAAGCTCGCAACCTGGATCGACCAGTTCGGCAGCTCCGGCTGCGTCGGCTGCGGGCGCTGCATCACCTGGTGCCCCGTCGGCATCGACATCACCGAGGAGCTACAGGCGATCCGGATGAGCGAGCAGGACGACCATGCGTCGGCTTGAGGATCTGATCGCCGCCTCCCCGCTGTTCGACGGCCTCTCCAAGGCGCAGCTGGAGCTGATCGCCGGATGCGGGGTCAACAGCCGCTACGGTGCGGGCGCGGAGCTCTTTCGTGAGGGCACCCCTGCGGAGAGCTTCTTCCTGATCCGCGAGGGCGTGGTGGCGCTCGAGGTCGAGGCCCCCGGTCGCGGCAGGCTCGTGATCGAGACGCTCCAGCGCGGCGAGGTCGTCGGGTGGTCCTGGCTGTTCGAGCCCTACCGGTGGCAGTTCGACGCCCGCGCGCGCGAGCCCACACGTGTGGTCAGGTTCGACGGGGTGTGCCTGCGCGAGAAGTGCGAGTCCGACCACGAGCTGGGGTATCAGCTGATGCGGCGCTTCGCAGCGTCCCTGATCGAGCGGCTCCAGGCCACCCGCATGCAGCTGCTCGACGTCTACGGCCACGCCCGTGTCGACTGAGGCCACCGTGAGCGAGTCCGGCCCGATGGTGCCGGCGCCCTTCACGGTCGCCGGCAGGCGGCAGGAGACCGCCGACACCTGGACGCTCGAGCTCGAGCCGCTCGCGGAGGAGGGGCTCACGTTCGCTCCCGGTCAGTTCACCATGCTCTCCGCCTTCGGCGCGGGCGAGGTACCGATCTCGATCAGCGGGGACCCCACCGCCGGCGGCCCTCTGGTGCACACGGTCAGAGCGGTCGGCCTCGCGACGCGGGCGATCTGCGACGCCCCAGCGGGATCGGTGCTCGGCGTGCGGGGCCCGTTCGGCCGACCGTGGCCGGTGGGGGAGCTCGGAGACGTCGACGTGCTCGTCGTCGCCGGGGGTATCGGCCTGGCGCCGCTGCGCCCGGCGATCCTCTCGCTGCTCGCCCGCCGCGACGGTCACGGGCGACTGCTGCTGCTCTACGGGGGACGCTCGCCTGACCAGCTGCTCTACGCCGGGGAGCTCGAGGGCTGGCGGGAGCGGGGGCTGGAGCTCGAGGTTACGGTCGACAGCGCGGGCCCGCAGTGGCTCGGGCACGTCGGCGTCGTCCCGCGCCTGATCGCCCACACCGGCTTCGATCCCGAGTCCACGATCGCGCTGCTGTGCGGGCCCGAGGTGATGATGCGCTTCACCGTCACCGCCCTCGCCGCCGGAGGCCTGGCCACCGACCGGGTGTATGTGTCGATGGAGCGCAACATGCAGTGCGGGATCGGGCACTGCGGCCACTGCCAGCTCGGCCCGACCCTTCTCTGCCGAGACGGGCCGGTCTACGCATGGAGCGAGCTCGAGAGTTGGCTGGCGATCCGGGAACTGTGATGGCAGAGGCCGGAAAGCCCACCCTCGCCGTGTGGAAGTTCGCCTCCTGCGATGGCTGTCAGCTGAGCCTGCTCGACTGCGAGGACGAGCTGCT
>DATFZP010000135.1:0-2936 GCA_035314405.1 Solirubrobacteraceae bacterium
CGCCATGATCCGCACGTGGGGGGCCGCCTCCTCGGGGTTGACCTCCGGAGTGGGGTTGGCCATCGCGAACACCATCGGGTCCCTGTTCATCCGGGAGAGCGCCTCCGCCGGCAGCACCCTCGCCCCGGAGACCCCGACGACGAGGTCCGCCCCGTCGATCACGTCGGCCGGCGCGCCCGAGCGGTGCTCGGGGTTGGTCACCTCCGCGAACCACCGCTTGGCACTGTTCATCGAGCCGTCGAGGTAGTCCTCCCGCTTGACGTGCAGCGCCCCCCGGGAGTCGACTCCGATGATCTCCCGGACCCCGGCTGTGATCAGCATCCTCGTCACCGCTATGCCCGCGGCGCCGAGACCGATCACGAGCACGCGGGTGTCCTCTAGGCGGCGGCCGGTCAGCTTCGCGGCATTGAGCAGCGCCGCCATCACGACCACCGCGGTGCCGTGCTGATCGTCGTGGAACACGGGGATCGCGAGCCTTGCCTTGAGCTGCTCCTCGATCTCGAAGCAGCGGGGCGCGGAGATGTCCTCCAGGTTGATCCCCCCGAATGCTGGAGCGATCAGCTCGACCGTTCTCACGATCTCGTCGGGATCTGTCGTGTCGAGGCAGATCGGAAACGCGTCGACGCCGGCGAACTCCTTGAACAGACAGCACTTTCCCTCCATCACCGGCATCGCGGCCCGCGGCCCGATGCTGCCGAGGCCGAGCACGGCGGAGCCGTCGGAGACGACGGCGACGGTGTTTCGCTTGATCGTGTACTGGAAGGCCCTGTCGGGGTCTTCGGCGATCGCCAGGCAGACCCTCGCCACGCCGGGCGTGTAGACCATCGAGAGGTCGTCCCTCGTCTTCAGCGGGTTCTTGTTGTGCTGCTCGATCTTTCCCCCGATGTGCAGCAGGAAAGTGCGGTCGGTCGTGTCGAGCACCTCCGCGCCCGCCACGGCGTCGATCGCGGCGACGATCAGCTTCCAGTGATCGCTCCCCGAGGCGTCGACGACGATGTCCCGCAGGCTGTGGTCGCCGTCGGCCTTCACCAGGTCGACGGCCCCCACCATCCCGCCCGCCTCGCCGATCGCGCTCGTCACTCCTCCGAGGATCCCGGGCGAGTCGTCGAGCTTCACGCGGATGGTCAGGCGGTACTGCGCGCTTGGGGTTGCGCTCACTGGGAGTGGCTCCTCGGTTGTTGGCGGCAGGGGATGTTAGGAGGTATCACCCATGAACACCCTTTCCTTCCGGCGACCCCCCGGCGCCCCCGGCTGCGGGGCTCCTCGTAGAGTGCTCAGTCGATGGCTGCCAGGGTGAGCACGCACGAGGGCCGGTCCGCGGCAGGGATCGCCGCGGATGCCGGCGCCGCGGATCGTCGTCTGTTCCTGATCGACGGCCCGAGCCTCGTCTACCGCGCCTTCTACGCGCTGCCGGAGTCGATCGCGACCTCGACCGGGGTGCCCACCAACGCGATCTTCGGCTTCGCCTCGATGCTCGTCAAGATCGTCACCGAGTACGGCGTGTGCCCCACGGTCGTCGTATGGGACGCGGGGACGTCCGGCCGCACCGAGCTGTTCGCCGAGTACAAGGCCTCCCGGCGCTCCCGCCCGGATCTGCTCAAGCAGCAGTGGCCGGCGATGGACCCCCTCGTCGAGGCCTTCGGCTATCGCAACGTCCGGCTCGAGGGCTACGAGGCCGACGACGTGATCGCCTCCCTCGCCGAGCGGGCCCGGGAGGCCGATCCGCCGGTCCCGGTGATGATCGTCACCGGAGATCGGGACGTCTTCCAGCTAGTCGACGAGCACGGCCTGGTCAAGGTGATGGCGACGGCGAGGGGCATCACGGACACCAAGATCTACGACCGCCGGGCGGTGATCGAGCGCTACGGCATCCCCCCGGAGCTGATCCCCGACTTCTACGGGCTGAAGGGGGACACCTCCGACAACATCCCCGGCGTCCCCGGGATCGGGGAGAAGACGGCGAGCGAGCTCCTCCAGACGTTCGGCTCGCTCGAGGGGGTGTTCGACCACATCGAACAGATCAGCGGGCCCAAGCGCAAACAGAACCTCCTCGAGCACGCCGATGACGCCCGACTGTCGATGCTCCTGGCGACCGCCAGGCGCGACCTCCCGGTCGACCTCGACATCGTCGCGGAGGCGGCACGCGAGCCTGATCGTGCCCGCGTCCGCGAGGTCTTCCGCGAGTACGAGCTGCGCGACCCCCTGCGCCGGCTCGAGGAGGCCCTCGGCGACCCCGACGTGGCCGCCCCGGCGCCGAGCGCCGAGCGCACGCTGACCGCGCGGGTCCGCACGGCGTCGGTCGCCGAGGTCTCCGGGCTCGGCGACCCGGACAGTGAGCTGTGCGTGGCGGCTCGCGCGAGCGAGCCCCCCGACGGGGCGCTGTTCGCGGAGGGGGCTCCGTGGCGCTTCTCGGCCGCCGTCGGGGGTGAGGTGCTGGAGGGCGAGTGCGGGGGCCCGGAGGAGCTCGTGGTGGCGTGCGGCGAGCGGGCGGTCGTGGCGCACGACGCCAAGGCGCTCAGGCTGGTCCCCCCCGGACTCGCCCACGACACCCTGCTCGGCGCCTACCTGCTGGAGCCGGCACGCCGCGGATATCCGTTCGCCGAGCTGTGCGAGGAGAGGGGCCTCGCCACCGATGCGCCGGACCCGCTCGCGTCCGAGGCCGTGCTGCTCGGCCCGCTCGCGGCCTGGCAGCGAGAGCAGATCGCCGAGCGGGGGCTCGGCGCGGTGATGGAGGAGATCGAGCTGCCGCTCGTGCGGGTGCTGCGCGACATGGAGCTGCTCGGCGTGCGCCTGAACGTCCCCCGTCTCGCCGAGATCACCACCCGGGTCCACGCGGAGATCGAGGGGCTGGAACGGGAGATCTTCAGCCTGGCCGGCGAGGAGTTCGTGATCGCCTCTCCCCAGCAGCTCGGGGAGATCCTGTTCGAGCGCCTGGG
>DATFZP010000136.1:0-3043 GCA_035314405.1 Solirubrobacteraceae bacterium
TCCTCGAGATGAGCTCTCCCATCCCCTTGAGGGAGTAAGACCCCTGGTAGACCACCAGGTTGATAGGCCGGCGGTGCAAGCGCAGTAATGTGCTCAGCCGACCGGTACTAATGGGTCGAGGGCTTGACGGATATTTCATACTCTGAGGTCTTGTGCGGTTTTCAAGCTCCACCGGGGCGGGTTCTCGCAAACTTCCGGTGGCGCATAGCGAGGGGGAGACACCTCTTCCCATTCCGAACAGAGCAGTTAAGCCCCTCAGCGCCGATGGTACTTGGCCCGCAAGGGCCTGGGAGAGTAGGACGCCGCCGGTTTTTTGTCGGACGTGCGGGCCGCCCGGCGGGCGGCCCGCAGTCGTTCCCGGGGGGGTGATCCATCGGGTCCTCACTAGCAGGCCGGCGTGCGATCTGCCCGGGTCGGAGCGGAGCGACGCGACCCCTCGCCGTGGCGGGTGCAGGCGACGGGGGACAGGCAGTGGTGGGGGCGGGCAGGAGGGGCGCCGGCTCGCCGAGCGCGGGCACGCCCGCGCAGCGGCACCCGGTGCGGATGTTGCGCCTGAGGGTGCTCGTTCGGGTCGACCTCCCAGTCGACGTCGTAGTCGTCCTCGAGCAAGAGGAACGAGCGGGACAGGCGCAGAGCACCGAGTGCGCGCTGGGCAAGCGTCGATGTTCGCGCTGGGGAGAACATGTGTTCGCAATCTATGGTCGGGATCGGACGGAAGCGGGGCGAACACCCGTGCGCATCGCCTGATCGCCCGGGAACCCGCGGCGGAGAGCCGATTCCGGCCGCCGAGGCTGCAATGCTTCTTGCAGCGGCCGGCCCTCCAGGGGCGGCACGAAAGCCCGCAGGCTCCTCAGGCAGGTGGTTGGGAGGCGGGCGAGAACTCCACTTCAGAGATGGCTGTTACGCTTGCCGAGCGCCACACCACCGGGCCCATCGTGGGCCGTCGGCGGCGCCCCAAGCTCATGGAGAAGTTCCTCATCGACGGCGGTGCGCCGCTCTCAGGCACGATGGTCCCCGCCGGCAACAAGAACGGCGCGCTCGCGATCCTCGCCTCGTGCGTCCTCACCGATGACGAGGTCCTGGTCGAGAACGTCCCCCGCATCCGTGACGTCGAGGCGATGCTGGAGATCCTCCGGGCGATCGGGGTGGAGGTCGCGTGGCGGGGGCCGAACGAGGTGGCCCTGCGTGCCGCCCGCCTGACGGAGGTGGAGATCGAGAGAGAGCTCGCGGAGCTGATCCGGGCCTCGTTCCTGCTCGCCGGCCCGCTGCTCGCCCGCTTCCACCGCGCGGTGATGCCGCCTCCGGGTGGTGACGTGATCGGCCGCCGTCGCCTCGACCCCCACCTCGACGCGTTCCGCGCGATGGGCGCCGTGGCGGAATGTGGCAAGGAGATCGTGCTCAGCGCCCCCCGGGGCCTGCGCCCCACCGACGTGTTCATGGACGAGCCGTCGGTGATGGCGACCGAGAACGCCCTGATGGCGGCCGCGCTGATCCCCGGGACGACGGTCATCGGCAACGCCGCCTGTGAGCCCCACGTCCAGGACCTCGCGAGGATGCTCGTGAAGATGGGCGCCGACATCCAGGGGATCGGCTCCAACCTGCTCACCGTCAACGGTGCCGACCGGCTCCATGGGTGCGCTCACAGCGTTGCCCCCGACCACATCGAGATCGGCAGCTTCATGGCGCTGGCGGGGGTCACCGGGGGGGAGCTGCGGATCAGGAACACCGTCCCGGCCGACCTGCGGATGATCAGGCTCGTGTTCGAGAGGGTCGGCCTGCGGTCGGAGCTCGAGGGCGATGACGTCCTCGTCCCGGGCGGCCAGAAGCTCGTCGTTCAGGCCGACGTGGGGGAGTACAAGAGCAAGATCCAGGACGGCCCGTGGCCGGCGTTCCCCGCTGACCTGACCTCGATCGCGGTGGCCCTCGCCACCCAGGCCGAAGGCTCGATCCTGGTGCACGAGTGGATGTTCGAGAACCGCCTGATCTTCACCGACAAGCTGATCCTGATGGGGGCGGACATCGTGATGTGCGACCCCCACCGGGCGATCATCACGGGGCCCCGGCGGCTGCGGGGTGAGCGGGTCGAGTCGCCGGACATCCGGGCGGGGATGGCGATGCTGCTCGCCGCGCTGTGTGCGGAGGGCCGCAGCGAGATCGGCAACATCCGCCAGATCGACCGTGGCTACGAGCGGATCGACGAGCGCCTGCGAGACCTCGGCGCCCGCATCGAGCGAGTGGCGACGGAGCCCGTTCACGCTTAGCGGCGGGTCTTAAGTAACCTCGGGTGTTGATGATCCACCCGATTCCCAGCGGCACCCGTGACGTGCTCCCGGACGAGACGCGGGAGGTGCGGGCCATCACCGACACCCTGAGGGGGGTGTTCGAGCGCCACGGCTACGGCGAGATCTACACCCCCGCGCTGGAGTACGAGTCGGTGCTCGCCCGCGCCGACATGGCCGAAGCGCGGCCGGCCTACCGGGTGTTCGACGAGACCGGGGCGGTACTCGTGCTGAGATCCGACATGACGGTGCCGATCGCACGGGTGGTGGCGACCCGTTACACCGCCAGCGAGCCCCCTCTGCGCTTCTGCTACTTCGCCCACTGCTACAGGGGCGTGCGCCCCCAGCGGGGACAGCCCCGAGAGCTCCTGCAGGCAGGCATCGAGCTGATCGGCTCACCGGCCCCCGAGGGCACCGCCGAGGCGCTAACGGTGCTGTGCGACTGCCTCGACGCGACCGGCCTTCGCGATTACAAGGTGGGTCTCGGCGACGCGTCTCTGTTCCCCGCCCTGATGGCAAGCCTCGGAGTGCCGGAGGAGGTTCGCGACGGCCTGCTCGGAACCCTGGTGATGAGGGACTTCGTGGGGCTCGAACAGATGCTCGCGGAATCGGGGCTGACCGGGGAGGCGGCTGAACTGCTGCTGGATCTCCCCCAGCGACGCGGCGGCCCCGGCGTGCTCGCCGAGCTCCCCGCCCCGGCCCAGGCCGCGGCCAAGGGGCTCAGCGGGGTGCACGAGCTGCTCGAGCCGGCAGTGGCCGAACGG
>DATFZP010000137.1:0-7245 GCA_035314405.1 Solirubrobacteraceae bacterium
AGGGGGCGCGGTTGGTCTCGGCGAAGCTCGCGGTGAGGAAGATCAGGAAGCCGAAGAACTGGGGCACCACGTACCACATGCCTGCCTGCGCCTGCACGATGCCGGTGAGCGACAGGGTCTGGGCGGTGAACAGCACCCCCACGAGCGCCAGCGCCTGGGAGACCTCGTAGGAGATCAGCTGGGCGGCCCCGCGCATGGCGCCGAGGAACGAGTACTTCGAGCCGGAGGACCAGCCCCCCAGCATGATCCCGTAGAAGGCGATGGCGCTGAACGCGAACAGGTACAGGGGGCCGATCGACACGTCGATCCCGTACAGCCCGACGGGGGTCCCGAAGATGTTCTGGACGTCGCCGAAGGGGATGATCGCGAACGCCGCCACGGCGGTGAGGATCGAGATCAGGGGGGCCACCGCGAACAGGACCCCGACGGAGGTCGTCGGGCGGAACTGCTCCTTGGTCAGGAGCTTGAGGATGTCCGCGAGCGGCTGCAGGGCGCCGTAGGGGCCGACGCGGTTGGGACCGTAGCGGCTCTGGAAGCGCCCGAGGAGCTTGCGCTCGGCGAGCAGCACCACCGGCACGAGCTGCAGGGCGATCGCGAAGATGATGATCGCCTTGAGCACCTGGATCCACCATTCTTCGTAGTAGCCGACGACGGCGATCACGGGCTAGCCCACGAGCTCGGAGTGGGGGAACAGGAACTCCAGAGCGGGCGAGAACTCGACCTCGGGGGTGTCCCACATCGAGCCGTAGCGGGCGAGCTCGGCGGCGTCCTCGGGGGGCTCGGCGAGCTCTATCTCCCCGTGCTCTGCGAGCTCGATGCTCGCCCGGGGGAACGAGGAGGCCGCCTCCCGCTCCTGCCAGCGAACGCCGCTGCCTCCGATCTCCTCGAGGCTGAGCCCGGCATAGAAGGGCACAGCGTCGAACAGCAGCCGGGAGACCGCCGCGCCGCTGGGCAGGTCAAGCTCGAGGCCGATCCGCCGGGCGAGCTCGGCGAGCACCTGCCACTCGGCCCGCACGTTCCCGGGCCTCGCGATCGCCGTCCGCAGGCGCTGCAGGCGCCCGTCGGGGTGGACGATCGTGCCCTCCTTCTCGGCGTAGGCCTCCGCCGGGAACACCACGTCGGCGTGCTCGCGGATCCCCTCGGTCAGGAACGAGGCGTGGGCGACGACGGTGCTCGCCCCCGCCAGCGCCCGCTCCCACAGCTCCCGGCCTGGCAGCTCGCGTAGGGGGTCGCAGTGGAGCAGGTACAGCCCGCTCATCTCCCCCGCGGCGAGCCCTTCGGCGATCGCGTGGGCGTCCCGGGGGGAGGAGTCCTGGGAGGCAATCTCGCCCGCCACCTCGCGATCGGCCCCGTCGCCGGCCTCACCGCCGAGCCGGCAGAGCCCGGGGCCGGCGTTCGGCAGCACCCCGGCCTCGCGTAGCCCTCGGCCGTTGCTGAAGGCCGGCACTTCCAGCAGCCCGCCCCCGTCGGCTGCGGCCATCGCGAGGGACTCCGCGATACCGAGCAGGGCGCTCACGCCGAGCACGCCGTTGGGTCCGGCGGCGAGCCGCTCGCCCCACAGGATCACGACCTCCGACGTCGCCCTCACCCCCTGGTCGTCCGAGGACGGGGCCCCGTCGGCGCCCGCTGCCAGCAGCAGAGCGGCGAGCTCCCGCACGGCGTCAGGCTCGGCCCCCGCATCGCCCGCCAGGCGCTCGATGCTCTCCTCGCCCGCCAGCGCCGCGCTCAGGGCCGCGGCGAAGGCCGGGCCCGCGCCGGGGGCGAAGCGGACCGACAGCGCCGCGATCGAGTCCAGCGAGCCCGGCTGCGGAGAGGCCACCGCCAGCTTCACCCCGCGGCGACGGACCCCCTTGCGCAGGCGCAGGTCGAGGATCGGTGCGTCGTTGACGGGATCGGCGTCCAGGACGAGCACCGCGTGGGCGAACTCGAGGTCGCTCACGGTGGCCTGCAGGGGCGGGTCGCCCAGCGCGCGGTGCAGCTCCAGCGGCAGGCGCCCGGCGCGGCGGGAGGCGACGTGGGGGGAGCGAAGGCCCTCGCGCATCAGCCGGCCGAGCAGGTACCCCTCCTCGTTCGTGCTTCCAGGGCCGGCCAGAGCGCCGGTGTCGGCGCCCGCCCGGGCCAGCCCCGCGGCGGCCTCCTGCAGTGCGCGCTCCCAGGAGACCTCCCGCAGCTGGCCGCCGTCGCGGATCAGCGGCGCGGTCACCCGCTCCTCGACGTGGAAGGACTGGTAGGCGAACCGGCCCTTGTCGCACAGCCAGCCATCGTCGACCTCGGCGTTGTCTCGGGCCAGCACCCGCAGGGCGAGCTCGTCGCGGACGGTGAGGGTGACGTTGCACTGGGCCGGGCACAACGTGCACACCGTGCCCGCGTCCTCGACGTCCCACGGACGCGCCCTGAAGCGATAGGGCCGAGAGGTGAGGGCGCCGACGGGGCACAGCTCGATGATGTTGCCGCTGAACGGCGCGACGTAGGGATGGCCGTCGAAGGTCGACACGTAGGAGTGAGCGCCCCGCTCGAGCAGCACGAGCTGGTAGTCCTCGGCGACCTCCTGGGAGAAGCGCACGCAGCGGTAGCAGACGATGCAGCGCTCGCGGTCGATCGCGATCAGGGGAGACAGCTCCAGCGGCTTGACGAAGTGGCGCTTGGGCTCGATGAAGCGGGAGATGCCGCCGCCCCAGCCGAAGGTGATGTCTTGAAGCGGGCACTCACCGCCCTTGTCGCAGACGGGGCAGTCGAGGGGGTGGTTGATCAGCAGGAACTCCACGACGGAGCGCTGCGCGATCTTCACCCGCTCGCTCTGGGTGTGGACGACCATCCCGTCCTTCACCGGGGTGGAGCAGCCGGTCTGCAGCTTGGGGATGCCCTCGATCTCCACCAGGCACATGCGGCAGGCGCCCACCGGCTGGCCCAGCTTGGGCTCGTAGCAGAACACGGGGATCTCGACGTCCCCGTCCTTGGCGGCGTCGACGAGCATCTTGTTCTCGTGCGTGCGGACCTCGCGTCCGTCGATCGTGAAGGTGATCGTCCTGGGCTGCGGGCGGGGCATCTACGCGGCCTCCGTGCGGGAACGGGCAGCCTCGATGTGGGCCTCGAACTCGTCGCGGAACTTGGCGATCATCGAGCCGATCGGCATCGCCATCGCGTCGCCGAGGACGCACAGGCAGTTGCCGATGATGTGCTCCTGGACCGAGGCCATGATCTCCAGGTCCATCGGCGTCGCCTCGCCGGCGTCGATCCGTTCCAGCATCTTCACGGTCCAGTTGGTGCCCTCGCGGCACGGTGTGCACTTCCCGCAGGACTCGTGGCGGTAGAACCTCGCCACCTTCATCGCCACGTCGAGGATCGGGGTGGAGTCGTCCACGACGATGATCGCCCCCGAGCCGAGCATCGTGCCCGCTTTGGCGAGGGAGTCGAAGTCGTAGGGGATGTCGAGGTCCGCGTCCGTGAGCACCGGCGAGGAGGAGCCCCCGGGGAACCAGCACTTGACCGCCCGGCCGTCGGGGGGGCCGCCGGCGAGGCCGTAGATGATCTCCCTCGAGGGGATGCCGAGCTCGACCTCGTAGTTGCCGGGCCTGCACACGTGGCCGGAGACCGACACGACCTTGGTTCCCGTCGATCTCTCCACGCCCAGCTTCGCGTACTCCTCGCCCCCCATCCTGATGATCGCCGGGACGGTGCACAGGGTCTCCACGTTGTTGATCAGGGTGGGTCCTTTGTACAGCCCCTGGTTGGCGGGGAAGGGGGGCTTCAGGCGGGGGTTGCCGCGCTTGCCTTCCAGGGAGTCGAGCAGCCCGGTCTCCTCGCCGCAGATGTAGGCGCCCGCCCCGCGGTGGACGACGAGCGAGAGGGAGTGCCCCGAGCCGAGAATGTCATCCCCGAGGTAGCCGGCCGAGCGGGCTTCCGCGAGGGCGACGTCGAGCACGTCGGCCTGCTGGACGTACTCGCCGCGGATGTATATGAACGAGCAGCTGATCCCCCCGGCGTAGGCCGCGATCACGATCCCCTCGAGCAGCAGGTGGGGCGTCTTCTGCATCAGCTCGCGGTCCTTGAAGGTGCCCGGCTCGGACTCGTCGGCGTTGCACACCAGGTACTTGTCCATCGAGCCCTTCGGCAGGAAGGAGATCTTCGTGCCCATCCCGAAGCCCGCCCCCCCGCGCCCCCGCAGCTCGGAGGCCTGCAGCTGCGCGAGCACCTCTTCGGGGGTCATCGCGAGCGCCCTGCGCAGCGACTCGTAGCCGCCGCGGCGCTCGTAGACCTCGAGCGTGCGCAGCCCCGGCTCGTCGATGCCGTCGAGCAGCAGCAGCGGGGATGGGGCCGCCGGCGCGCTCATCCCTGCCCCTGCTCCGTCGCGGTCTCCGGCGGTGGCTCGGCGCCCGCCCGCGGGTCGGCCACGGCGCGGCGCAGCAGCTGCTTGTCGACGAGGACCGGCTCGCCGCCCCTGATCTCGCCGAGCATCCGGGGGATGTCGGCGCCCGTGAGGGGGCCCACGTAGACGCCGTCGACGGACGCCATCGGCGCGATGTCGCATGCCCCGAGGCACTCGAAGGAGCGGACGTTGAGGTCGGGGTCCCCGGCGGCCGCCGCCCTGATCTGCTCATACAGCTCGTCGGCGCCCCTAAGCGAGCAGGAGATGTTGGTGCAGACATACACGCTGTGAGCTCCGACGGGGACCGTCTCGAGCATGTCGTAGAAGCTCGCCACCGACTCCAGGTCCGCCGGGGTGAGCCCCATCACGCAGGCCACCTGCTCGAGCGCCTCGGGCGAGCACCAGCCGTGCACGCGCTGGGCGGCCTCGAGCGCGGGGAGGGTCGCCGAGCGGGGGTCGGGGTAGTCGGCCATGTGCGATTCGATCTCCTCCCGCAGACCCTCCGGCACGGGCGTGGTGGCGGGATCGGGGACCTCGGCGGGGTCCTTCTCGAGATCGACGGCCTCGTCCCAGCCGGGAACCCGGGAGCCTCCCTCGAAGCGGCGCACGGCGGTCACCTGTCGATCCCCCCGAGGATCGGATCGAGCATCGCCACGGTGGCGACCATGTCGGCGATGTAGCCGCCGCGGGCCATGTGGGCGAGGGCCTGGAGGTTGACGAAGCTGGGGTCGCGCATGTGCACCCGGGCGGGCTTGGATGATCCGTCCGAGCGAACGAAGCAGCCCAGCTCGCCGCGGGGCGACTCGATCGGGTTGTACGCCTCGCCGGGGGGCACCCTGAACCCCTCGGTGACGAGCTTGAAGTGGTGGATCAGCGCCTCCATCGAGGTCGCGAGCTCGTGGCGGGGCGGCAGGGCGACCTTGCGATCCTCGGTCATGTGGGGGCCCTCGGGCAGCCCGTCGAGCGCCTGCCGGATGATCTTCACGGACTCGTAGATCTCGGCCAGCCGCACCGCGAAGCGGTCGTAGTTGTCGCCGACCGTCCCCACGGGGATCTTGAACTGGAAGTCCTCATAGGAGCTGTAGGGGTCGGCCTTGCGCAGGTCCCACGGGTTTCCGGCCGCGCGCAGCAGGGGCCCGGTGACCCCGAGCGAGAGGAGCGTCTGCGCATCCAGCGGGCACGTGCCGCGGAGCCGCTGCAGGACGATCTCGTTGGCGTTCAGGATCGCGCCGTACTCGTCGGCGCGGACCGGCATGATCTGAAGGAACTGATCGAGCTTCTTCGCGAACCCGGGGGGGATGTCCTCGATCACGCCGCCCACCTGGAAGTAGCGGGTGTGCATCCGAGCGCCGGAGGACATCTCGAACAGGTCGAGGATCAGTTCCCGCTCGCGCAGGCAGTAGAGGAAGATCGAGACGGCGCCGAGGTCCAGCGCGCTCGTGCCGAGCCAGATCAGGTGGGAGGCGATGCGGTTGAGCTCGAGATGGATCACGCGCAGGTACTGGCCGCGCTTGGGCACCTCCACCTCGGCCAGCGTCTCGACGGCGCCGCAGAACGCCATCGCGTTGAAGTAGTAGGACAGGTAGTCCATCCGCTCGATGACCGGGATCACCTTCCAGTAGGACTTGTCCTCGGCGGTCTTTTCGATCCCCGTGTGGACGTATCCGACGACCGGTTTGATGTCCCTGACGATCTCTCCCTGGAGTGTCACGAGCAGTCGCAGCACGCCGTGGGTGGCCGGGTGGTGGGGGCCGAAGTTCAGCGTCAGCAGCTCGTCGGTCGTCTCACTCAGGTCGACGTCGGCGAGCTGCTCCTCCACGGTGGAGAGGGTGATGCTCTGCTCCCGGCGGCGGTACTCCGACAGGGTCGGGTTCTCGGTGGAGCTCACTCGCGGGACTCCAGCCAGCCGGCCTCGTCGCGGGTGAAGATCACCGGTTCCCCGCCGGTCGGGAAGTCGCGACGCTGGGGGTGGCCCTCGTAGTCCTCCGGCATCAGGATCCGGCGGAGGTCGGGATGACCCGAGAAGATCACCCCGAACATGTCGTAGACCTCCCGCTCCTGGTGATTGGCCGTCGGCCACTCGCCCGTCACCGACTCCACGACAGGTTTGTCGGTGGGTACGCGGAGCCTCACCGTGATGCGGTCCACCCTGGCCATGTCGAGCAGCTCATACAGCACGCCGAGCCGGGGCTCGTGGGGGTAGTAGTCCACCCCATGCAGGCTCGCCAGGAACCCGAACCCCTTCTCGCGCAGGTGGGCGAGCACCCGGGAGATTCGCTCGGGCCGCACCTCGAGGGTGGCCTGGCCCCGGAAGAACTCCGTCGCGACCACGGGCCCCTCGGAGTCGCCCTCTGCGCCATCGCCCCCCCGCAAGTCCTGGGCTATCAACTCGAGGCCGGTCGCGTCAGGCACCGGCGATGTCACCTTCCACGGGGCCGCTCGCGCTCGCCAGGGGTCGGCCCTCCGCCGCCACGGGCCAGTCCTCCGTCGACGGCGGACCGCTCTCGGGGAGGACCTCCTCGGTGCCGCGGGCGCCGTAGCGATCCCGCCAGCCCATGTCGGGGTCGTTCTGGACCATCTTGCGGAGCTTCAGCACGCCGTGCATCAGCGCCTCGGGGCGGGGAGGGCAGCCGGGCACGTGGACGTCGATCGGCATGAACTTGTCGGCGGGCACCAGCGCGTAGTTGTTGAACACCCCCATCGAGCTGCAGCAGGCCCCCATCGAGATCGCCCACTTGGGCTCGAGCATCTGGTCGTAGAGCCTGCGGATGATCGGCGCCATCTTGATCGACACACGCCCCGCGAGGATGATCAGGTCGGCCTGGCGCGGGGACGCTCGGAATGCCTCAAAGCCGAACCGTGCGATGTCCATGCGCGCG
>DATFZP010000138.1:0-5957 GCA_035314405.1 Solirubrobacteraceae bacterium
CCCAGCGGCAGCAGCCGTGGAGAGCCGGTGAAGATCAACCCGAGGGTTGCGGCCATCACCAGCAGGACGGCGATCATCAGCAGCTCGATCGAGTGGCTGATCGCGGCCGGCAGGTCGGCGACGAGGACCGGGACCCCCGTCACGACGTAGGACCCCCCGCGGGTGAGCTGCCACTGGGGCATCGCCACCGCCTGGCGGACGAGGGCGATCGTATGCGTGCGCTGCCCTTCGCTGAGCCCCGGCCTCATCCGCACCGAGATCAGCGCGGTGTCGCGGTTGGGGAAGACGTAGGCGAAGCGCTGCTTGGGCGTACCGGCGGGCTTGCTGGAGTCGAACACGAGCGTGGAGACGAAGTTGGCGTCTTCGAGCGAGGGCCTGGAGGTCAGGCCGTACTGGAGCGCGAGCTTGACGAGCCCCTCCTGGAAGCGTGCGATCGTGATCCGGCTCGCCTGCTGACCGAGCGTGGCGGCCTGCGCAGCGGACAGCCCCCTCGTCAGCGCCGTGCGCTGCACGGCGGCCTGCGCCGCGGCGGCCTGCGCCTGCGCCTGGCGGGTCTCGGCGGTCAGCTGTTCGTCGATCTGGTTGGCGGCCTCGTTGATGAACGTGCCGGGGCCGAGCACCACCTTGACGGTCCCCGCCCGGGCGAGCTGCCCGCACGGACCGCTCGTCCCCCCCACCGTCGCGAGCGCGCTCGCGGGCACGTTGCCCGACAGGCAGCCCTCGAGGCCCACGAGCCTGACGACGTCGGAGCTGAGGAGCAGCTGCTGCAGATCGCCCTTGACGAGCACCTCGATCGGCTCTTCGCCGAAGCTCCTGTAGAAGCGCTGGGTGTCCCGGTAGGAGCTGCTCGAGCTCGACACGAAGGTGTCGGTGGCGGCCGTCGAACGCAGGCCGAGGGCGAGCACACCCGCCACGACGCCGAGGACCAGGGCGATCCCGACTACGAGCCGTGGACGCCGGGCCGCGCCGCCCGCGAGGGCTGAGAGGTGCCTGCCCGCCCTCACTCCATACCGAGGGGTCCGGCCGATTCACCGGAGAGGAACTGGCGGATGAACGGGTTTTCCGATGCGAACAGCTGTTCAGCCGGCCCCGACTCGACGATCTTTCCCTTCCACAGCACCGAGATGTGCTCGGCCACCCGCCGGGCGCTCATGATGTCGTGGGTGATCACCACGTAGCACCCGCCGTTCTCGGCGTGGACTTCCTTGATCAGCTCGCACAGCAGCGCCGTGCGCACCGGATCCAGGCCCGAGTCGGGCTCATCGAAGAGGACGATGTCCGGTTCGAGCACCAGCGCGCGGGCGAACCCCGCCCGCTTGCGCATGCCACCCGACAGCTCGTTGGGCATCTTCTCCCCGTCGTCGCCGAGACCGACCTCCCGCATGCGGCGGTTGCAGATCTCGGCGATCTCCTCGTCGCTCTTCTCGGTGTGCTGGCGAAGCGGGAAGGCGACGTTGTCGTAGAGGTTCATCGAGCCGAACAGGGCGCCGTCCTGGAACAGGACCCCGAACTTCTTGCGGATCTCGAACAGCTCCGCATCGGGGAGGCTCGGCACCGAGATCCCGTGCACGATCACGTCGCCCTCGTCGGGATACAGCAGGCCCACGATGTGCTTGATGCACACCGACTTGCCCGTCCCCGACGGTCCGAGGATCATCGAGATCTGGTCCTCGGGCAGCGACATGTTCAGTCCCCGCAGCACGTGGTTGCGACCGAAGGACTTGTGCACGTCGACGAACTCGATCGCGTCGGGAGGCCTCGTCGGGGGGACCTCCTGCTCGGCGACCGGGAGCCTGTCGGGGCGGATCCCGACCTCGTGCTCGAAGTCCTCCTGGCGGCGCTCGAACTCGTCCTCGCGCAGCTCGTAGGGACTCTCGTCGAGCTGAAGCTCGTCCGGCTCGGGGGGGCCCTCTTCGGTCATCCTCTCAACCCCCGATCGGGGCCCGCGGATTGGCGCCCCAGAAGATCTGGGTGCCGAGCATCCCGATCACGTGGACGAGCACGATGTTGAGCACCATCGACTTCGCCGTCGCCCTGCCCACGCCCACGGGCCCACCGCTCGCGTTGTAGCCGTAGTAGCACGCGACGAGCACGATCGCCGTGGCCATGAACATCGCCTTGGTGAGGCTGTATAAGAAGTCCGGGGGGTTCTGGAACTGCCAGAAGATCAGGAAGTAGCCGCCTGAGGAGACGTAGCCGATCTGCTGCACGACGGCGATGTAGGAGGCCAGATACGCGGCGCCGACACCACCGATGTACATGAACGGGAGCACCATCCAGGCGGCCAGCAGGCGGGTGGCGCAGAGGAAGGTGGTGGAGTTGATCCCCATCACCTCGAGCGCGTCGATCTCGTCGGAGATGCGCATCGCCCCGAGCTCGGCCACGATCCCCGTGCCGACCTTCGCGGCCATCATGTACCCGAACGCGTAGGGGGTGATCTCGCGCAGGTCGCACCAGGCGGTGAACACGCCCGAGTACGCCGGCGCGCCCTGGGCCGCGGTGAAGTAGGCGCCCTCGATCCCGCACTGCAGGCCGAGGATGAACATCAGCGTCCAGATGATCACCGTGGATCCGACGATCAGGATCCCGCACTGGCGCAGCGACTCCCCGAAGAAGCGGAAGACCCGCAGGCCCCACACGTCGCGGACGATGTTCCCGGTGAACGCCCCGATCTCGCCGGAGGCGGCCATCCATTCCCGCGGCAGGGCCAGCCATTCGTTCATTACTTGATCACCAGGATCTGCGGGTGGGTTGCGAGCAGCGTCTGGGTGAACACGTAGTCGAAGGCGAAGATCGCCGTGAAGGCGAGCACGACCGCCTCATTGACCGCGCGGCCGACGCCCTCGGCGCCCCCGGACGCGGCCATGCCCTTGTAGCAGCAGACGATCGCGATGATCGCCCCGTAGATCGTCGTCTTCAGCACCGAGCCCCACAGGTCGGTGGTGGAGGCGTTGGCGAACAGGGTCGCCCAGAACGGCCCCAGCGCCTGCCCGTTGACGAGCTCGGCGATGATCCCTCCGAAGATCCCGAACAGCAGGGCGTAGATGTCGAACAGCCCCGTCGCCACCATCAGCGCGAGGAAGCGGGGTACGACGAGGTTCTTGACGGGGTCCACGCCGAGGACCTGGAGCGCGTCGAGCTCCTCCCGGACCTTGCGGGCGCCGAGGTCGGCGGTGATCGCCGTCCCCGCCACGCCGGCGAGCACGATCGCGGTCACACTCGGCCCGATCTCGCGGACGGCACCGAGGACGAAGAACCCCCCGAGGCGGTCGAGCGCTCCGAAGATCGTCAGGAAGTTCGCCGCCTGCAGACCGGGAGCCGCGTAGCAGATGCACACGGTGGAGATCAGCAGCGGGAACCAGCACAGCCGCAGGGCGAACAGGAACTGGGAGACGAACTCCCCGCCGTAGGGATAGGGAGGACGCAGGGCCGACCAGATGGTCTTGCCCGTGAGGATCATCATGTCCCCGAATTCCTCAAGCACGTTCCTCGCCGGCACGAATGCCCGCTCGGCTACGCTGCGAACCATCTCGGCTTAACCCCTCCTCGGGTCGCGATCGACGCCCTCAGAACTGTACGCCATGCACCCCCCGCGCGCCATCGCCAACCGGCGAGGAGCGCCGCTGCGCCGGGCGCTGACGGCGGCGGGCGCTGGTATGGTGGCCCGATTGTGAGGGGGAGGCGGACAGTCTTCGGTGCCGCGATGCGCCGCGCCCGCGGCGCATCGCCGGCGAGCAGGATCCTCGTCGCGGCCGCCTGCTCCCTGCTCGCCGTGGCGGCGAGCGGCTGCGGGGGCACACGCCAGGACGCGCACGAACCCACGGGGACCTATCCGATGGAAGTGGTCCGAGCCAGCTTCCCCCTCCGCCAGGCGGTCGCCAAACAGACCCGCCTGGCGCTCGTGCTGCGCAACACGGGAACGGCCACCGTGCCCAACGTCGCGGTCACGGTCGACTCCTTCTACTACACCTCGGACTTCCCCGAACTGGCGTCCGACAAGCGCCCCGTGTGGGTGATCGAACGGGGTCCCGGCAAGGTCGCCCGCCCGCCGGTGGCAACCCAGGACGTCAGCCAGCCGGGCAGCGGGCAGACCGCCTACGTGAACACGTGGGCCCTCGGGCCCCTGCCCCCGGGCCAGTCGCGGGCGTTCATCTGGGGCGTGGTCCCCGTCAAGCCCGGTGTCCACATCGTCCACTTCCAGGTCGCCGCCGGCCTGTCGGGCAAGGCCAAGGCCGTGCTCGCGACCGGCGGTCCCGTCCAGGGCGCCTTCCTCGTCCACATCGCCGGCGAACCGCCCCCCACCTACGTGAACCCGAACACCGGCCGCGTGGCCGTGGGGAGCGAACCACCCCACACCGAAACGCCCCACGCCTTCGTCAACCCGAACACGGGCCGTGTGGTCGTCGTCCGCCCCGCCCGGCCGGCGCCGTAGGCGGCTGCTCGGGGGTTCCGGCGGAGGACCTCCGCCGTTTGGCCCGCTGTCCAAACGGCGCAGCCTGCGGTTTCGCCATCCGGTAATGCCCATCGGCCCGCGTAGCATTACGATTGCCTGCGGCCCCGCCCGCGCCGGGGCATGCTCACGCCACCCTTCTCCAGGAGGAGTCGACCCAACCAATGCCAAGGACCCGTCAACAGAACGTCACCGCCGCGCAGTGGAGCCCGAACGGAGCCGCACTCGGCTCGCCCGACCTGACCATCGTCGACAACCAGGTGTTCGGCGCCAACGTGTTCTCCCCTGCCGTGCAGCGCCACCGCCTGCCCAAGCACGTCTACAAGGCGCTGCAGCGGACGCTCTCACGGGGCGAGGCGCTCGATCCCTCCCTCGCCGACGCGGTGGCCCAGGCGATGAAGGAATGGGCGATGGAGAAAGGAGCCACCCACTACACCCACTGGTTCCAGCCGCTGACCGGGTCCACCGCCGAGAAGCACGACTCCTTCTACGGGCCCGCCGGTGACGGCACGGCGATCGCGGAGTTCGCGGGCAAGGAGCTGATCCAGGGGGAGCCGGACGCCTCCTCCTTCCCCACCGGCGGGATCCGGGCGACCTTCGAGGCGCGCGGCTACACGGCCTGGGACCCGACCAGCCCCGCCTTCATCCTCGAGAACCCCAACGGCGCCCTGCTCTGCATCCCCACCGCCTTCACCTCCTGGACGGGCGAGGCGCTCGACAACAAGATCCCGCTGCTGCGCTCGATGGACGCCCTGTCCGGGGCCGCGATCCGGGCGCTCGAGGTGCTCGGCGTCGAGGGCGCCGCACGCGTGTTCACCACGATCGGCTGCGAGCAGGAGTACTTCCTGATCGACGAGCAGTACTACTTCGAGCGCCCCGACCTGCTCACCACCGGCCGGACGCTCTTCGGCGCCAAGCCGCCCAAGGGGCACGAGCTCGACGACCACTACTTCGGCTCGATCCCCGAGCGGATCCTCGCCTACATGCTGGAGGTGGAGCTGGAGCTCGCCAAGCTGGGCGTCCCGATCAAGACGCGCCACAACGAGGTCGCGCCCAACCAGTACGAGGTCGCGCCGATCTTCGAGAACTCCAACGTGGGCGCCGACCACCAGATGATCACGATGCAGATCATGCAGAACACGGCCCGCCGCTACGGCCTGATCTGCCTGCTGCACGAGAAGCCCTTCGCCGGCGTCAACGGCTCGGGCAAGCACAACAACTGGTCGATGGGCACCGACACGGGGCTGAACCTGCTCGAGCCCGGAGACACACCTGCGGAGAACCTCCAGTTCCTGTTCTTCTGCGCAGCGGTCATCCAGGCCGTCAACAAGCACCAGGCGCTCCTGCGGGCTTCGATCGCGAGCGCCGGCCAGGACCACCGCCTGGGCGCGAACGAGGCGCCGCCGGCGATCATCTCGATCTTCCTCGGCGCCGAGCTCGAACGGGTCTTCACCACCATCGCCTCCGGCAAAGCGCAGACCTCCAAGCCGGGCTCGTTCCTCGGACT
>DATFZP010000139.1:0-4337 GCA_035314405.1 Solirubrobacteraceae bacterium
CGACCCCCCGACGGTGGGCGCGTATGACCCGATCACCAACCAGGCCACACCCGCCAAGCTGCTCGGACGCCAAGGCGACACGGCCACTTTCGAGTTCGCCGCCACCGACTATCCGCGACTGCTGAGCATCGACTACGAATAGCGCGGGGGACCCGGCGAACGGCCCCAGGGACGAGCCTAGAATGAGGCGGTATGGAGACCGCGGATGCAGAGGAGACCCCGCCCGGCGAAGGCGCTCCCCCACATGCGCCGCGGCGCCGCATCAAGACCGGCTACCTGATCGCCGTGGCGATCCTCGCGCTCGCGGCCCTCGTGCGGGTCGTGGTGCTGATCGCCTCGGCGGGGCATTCCGCCTCGCACGCGTCCTCCGCTCGGCTCGGCTTCGCGCCCCGTGCACGCCTGCCCGCGTGCGGCGCGAGCTGCGACCCGATCGACCCGAGGTACCTGACGGACGTCCCCTTCGGCCGCACCTCCTTCTGGATACAGCCCTGGCGGGCGTATCTGGACACCTGGCCCGTGTCGCACCTGCAGGACGCGGTCGGGATCAACTTCAACGTCAAGGACGCGCAGGCGGCGGCGACCGCTCGGCTGCTGCATGAAGCCGGCTTCAGGCTCGCCCGCCTGGAGATCGACTGGGGCGCTCTCTCCTACAGCGACCCCACGAAGTTCATCCACGAAGCCAGCATCCGCACCCGCCTGAGCGCGCTCCACAGCTTTCACCTGAGACCGCTGATCGTGCTGAACGCCAACAGCGGGGCCCCCGCCCCGGCGGAGAGCGTCACGCTGGAAACTGTCGCTCCGGCGCCGGCAGGTGCCGACACTGTCACGCTCTCCCCCGCCAGCGCGGCCGTGGTCGTGCCCGACAGGAGCGGGTTCAACCCGGGCGTGTTCGGGGCGCTGCCTCGCAAGCATCGGGCGAAGAAGGGGAGCGCGGCCGCCGGCGAAACGGCCCCACGGCTGACTCCCGCGCAGCGGCGAGCCCGGCGGCTGGCCAACCGCGCCCGGCGCCGAGCGGCCGCCCGCGCCGGGTTCACGCCGCTCGTGCTGCACGGCAAGCCGGCGATCCTCATCACAGCTGTTGGCCCCGGCGACGTGGCCACCCTGTCGCGTCCGCTGCCGACGGCCCTTGCCGGCGGCCCCCATCGGGGGACCACCCTCCTGTATGCGCCGTTCAGCGCCCCCACGCTGCCCGACGGCTCCCCCAACCCGGCCTTCCAGATGACCCTCGCCGGCTGGATGGGCTACGTGGCGGCGATCTGCAAGCTGACCGAAAGCATCGTCGGCCCCGGCGGGTATGACCTCGAGATATGGAACGAGCTGACGTTCGGATCGCAGTTCCTGAACATCGCCAACTACTCCGTCCAGCCGCCCGGACGCGCCGCCCGCAGACGGACCAACGCGGCGACCAAACAGGTCATCAAGGCCCTGCTCTACGGCACGGTCGCCTATGTCCGGGATCCCTCCCACGGCATCTCCCCCGCGGTCGGCATCACCGACGGGTTCGCGAGCGAGTCCCCCTTCAACGGTGGTGCCCTGGCCCCTCCGGGGCTCACGGCCCTGAGCAAGCATCCCTACGTGGGAGCGAGGAGCTTCCCCTCCGAATACCACGTCAGGGCGGTCAGGCCGATCGACGCGCTGGGCCGGCCCGACACCGCCTCCAAACGCAGCTTCGTCCCCCTCTTCGTCCCGAGCTTCCAGGCGCTGCTGCCCGAGTACACCCTCACGGCCCTCTCCACGGAGACGACGATCCGCGACATCGCCCCGATCACCACGAGGGTCTCGCGGGCGCCGCACGGACGCTATGTGGGCCCGGGCCACGAGCCGCCGCTGCAGAAGTGGATCACGGAGTACAACATCGACGCCGCCGCCACCCCTGTGGGCCCCGACGAGTCCACCCCCGAGACGGGCGCCAGGCTCACGGCCGCCGACCGTGCCCACTTTCACGCCAAGGCGCTCCTGCGGAGCCTCGTGGCGATGATCGGCAAGGGCTTCAGTCGTGAGTACTTCTTCGCGGCCGCGCCTGGGAGCCTCAGCCTGATCAGCCCCTCGTTCTTCTCGGCCCTGGAAGAACACCCCGGCAGCTACCCGGGCCAGGCCCTAGGCGGGGAAATCCTGACCAGCTTCCACAACCTCCTCACCCATATCGAAGGCCCCGGCCCCACCGGCGCCCCCACCCAGCTGAGTCTCGTCTCGATCGAACAGGACGGCAACCACGCGCAGTTCACAGGCGACGGCACCGCCGCCCATCCCGACCTGTATGACCGCGAAGTGCTGGCAGTATTCCCCTATCAGGTGTCCCCCACCCGCTTCATGATCCCCGTCTACGTGATGACCCGCGACCTGCTCACCCTGTATGACCCCTCCGCACCGAGCAGCGACATCACACGGTATGACCTCCCCAACGAGACCTTCCGCATCACCCTCGGCAACCTCCCGGAAACCGCCGACCCCCCGACGGTGGGCGCGTATGACCCGATCACCAACCAGGCCACACCCGCCAAGCTGCTCGGACGCCAAGGCGACACGGCCACTTTCGAGTTCGCCGCCACCGACTATCCGCGACTGCTGAGCATCGACTACCGTGCCCCCCGGTAGACCCCTCGCGACGGTGCTCGGCTGCGTGCTGGCCACGCTCGCCCTCGGTCTGCTCGCGGGCTGCGGAGAAGGCGGCGCGTCGGGTGGCGGGGCCGGCAACGCGCCCGCCGGCGCGTCGGCGAGCGAAGAAGCGGCCGAAAGGTCCGAAGAAGCCACCAAGAAGCGCGAAGAACAGGTGGAAATCTCCAAAGACCGCGAACTGCTCTCGGAGATCGAATCGAAGAAGCGCGAACAGGCCGCGGAAGCGGCCGCCAAGAGGCGCGAACAGGCGGCGGAAGCCAAGGCGAAGAGGCGCGAAGAAACATCCACCCGGGAAGCCAAGAAACGCGAAGAAGCCGCCGAAGAAAAGGCCAAGCAGAGTGAACGGACGGCCGAAGAAAATGCCAAGCAGAGTGAAGAATCCGCGCGAGCGCAGGAACGGGAACGGGCGCAGGCGAGGAAGCGCGAAGCAGCCAAAAGGAAGGAACCGACCGCGCGCACCGGCCTTCGGGGCAGGGCGCCGGCCGGCTGACCGCGGTCCCCGCGGGGGCTGCCGTCGGCAATGCCGCAAGGAGCACCTAGAATTGGCATGTGGGAACTCCAGCGACAAACCTCGGCCGCCGTGCGCGGCGGGCCGGCCTTCTGTGTCTGCTCGTAGCCGCCCTCGCGGGGGCGCTGGCGGGGTGCGGCGGATCGAGCGGGGGCTCCGGCAAGGAATCTGAATCCGCCGAAGCCGCCAGCGGCGGTTCGAACTCCCTGGCGGCTGCCGAAGCCGCAGAATCCAAGAGCGCGGAAGCCGAACTGAAGAAGCGCGAAGCGAGCTCGGAAGCCGAAGAGAAGGTGCGCCACGCCGAGCTCGCCAAGGCCGAACAGGAAGAAGAAGCCAACAAACAGCACAAGGGCAAGGGGAAGGGCAAGGGCTCCGGCAAAGGTGGCGGGAAGGGTGGTGGCAAGAGCGGGGGTGGCGGTGGCAAGGGCTCCCACGCGGGCGCTTCCGGTGGCGCCAAGCACAGCGGAAAAGCCCATGGCGGCGAAGAAACGGCCGCCGAAAAAGCCGCCCGCGGCCAGTTCGCCCGGGAAGAATCGGCCGAAGTCTCCGCCGCCAAGAGATTGGAAAAGCAGGAAGCCGGCGGCTAGGCCGGCGCGGGGCCCGCCGACGGCGTGGCCAGCCAGTTGACGATCCCGGCCCCCCCGCTGGTCCCGGCCCCCGCGACGAACTCCGAGCGGGCGAACGGGCCCTCTCCGGTGATCGCGAAGATCTCGTAGGCGAGCTCGCTCAGCAGGTCCCACGGAGCTCCGGGCACCGCACCGTACAGAGCGGCGGCTGCGTAGACGTGCTCGAATATGACCAGCGGCCGCGCCCGCGCCAGCAGTGAGCGGCCGCCTTCGATCGCCGCCACCTCGGCGCCCTCCACGTCGATCTTGACGACGCTCGGGGTGACCCCGTCGAGCTCGGCGTCGAGAGTCGAGACCTCGACGGTGATGAACTCGGGACGCCCCCTCGCGTCGCTGATCTCCGGGTTGCGACGCAGCCCGCTCCACCCGTGCAGCTCGTGGAAGTAGCAGAACTCGGCCGTCTCCGAGCGGGCGCCGATGGCCTTGTTCCGGCAGTCCACGTTCGGGAACTCCCGCCCGATCTCCTGCGCCAGGGCGGGAATCGGCTCGAAGGCGATGTGGCGCGCGCGGGGGGCGATGCGGACCGCCTCGCGCAGCACCTGCCCCCGATTGGTACCGACGTCGACGTAGGTTCCCTGCCCCCTTAG
>DATFZP010000140.1:0-6361 GCA_035314405.1 Solirubrobacteraceae bacterium
CCGCGGCGAGCAGGTTCAGCGCCAGGCCCGTCAGCGAGATCGTGTTGGGCGTCAGTCGCGACTCGATCAGGCGGTTGTGGACGATCTGCCGCCGTTCGCCCGCGCCGATCGGCGCTCGCGCGCGGCGGGCCGATCGGGAGGGGCCGCGCCGTGAGCGGCGCGAGGGGACTTGCTGCCTGGGCGGTGCCATCGACTGCCGGCGGTCGCCTAGCCGCTCGCGGTCACGCGGGCGTCGGAGGCGGAGGAGAAGCGCCACACCGCTGGTCTTGCGCGGGCCAGCCAGCGGGCCCCGTAGGCGGACACGGCGACGGTGAGGGCGCCGAAGACGGCGTCCACGATGAAGTGGTTCGCCGTCACGACGATCACGAAGGTCATCAGCAGCGGGTACAGCAGCCACAGGACGCTCACGATCCGGTGGCGGGCGAGGTAGGCCAGCGGCCAGCCGATCATCAGGGCGAAGGCGACGTGCATCGAGGGCACCGCGGCGTACGGATTGAACAGAGCGCTCATCGTCGCGCTCCCGTGCGACACGTTGACCGGGGTGAAGTTCCCGACCGTGTCCACGAATCCCCACTCGGGCATGAACCGCGGGGGAGCGGTCGGGAACACCGAGTAGCAGACGAGGGCGATCGCCATCGCGATCATGAACATGTTGCGCACGAAGTAGAAGCTGTTGTTGTGGCGCAGGTAGAGGTAGAGCAGGGCGCCGATCGTCACGGGCCCCTGGGCGTTGACGTACAGCCAGCTCGCCGTGGTCATCAGGAAGTGGCTGCTCGAGGCCCACGTCTGCACGGAGGGCTCGACGAACAGGTGCAGGGTGCGCTCGAGCGAGATCAGCTCCCGCGCATGCGCGAAGGCGGCGTTCGCGTTGCCCTCGGCCAGGCCCCTGGCGATGCGGTAGCCGATATAGGCGAGCCCGAACAGGCACACCTGACGCACCACGTCCGTCCATCCGTGCGGCAGTAGGCGAGCCTGCAGCAGACGAATGCGGGCGACCATCGGGAGAGCCTAATGGATGCTCACGCGCAACGGGGCCCACGGTTGAAGATCCGTGCCACGGAGAAGCGGATGACCACGTGGATGCTCTCCGCCATCGGCACGCTCACCAGGGTCCACCCCCCCGGGGCCGAGGACACGCACCCGTGCCCGCTCGAGGGTCGGGGCGAGCCCGGGCGGGGGCCCGCCGGTGAAGGGACCCAGTAGGGCGTGAACCGCACTCGCACGGTGAACGCCCCGGCACGGGGGGCGAGCAGCGTGAACCAGTCGTGGCCGACCGCGGTGAGGACGGCCGGCGGCTCGGCCAGCGGAGTCGCGCCGAGGACCGCGAACAGCCGCCAATGGCGGGATTGCCAGATCTCCCGCAGGTACGGGACCCCGCCCCCGCCGGCTTGCCCGTGGGCGGCGTCAGAGCGCCCGAGCAGCTGTGCCTCCTTCACGGCCGAGTAGTCCGCCGGCGCATCGGGGAGCGCGACGTAGGAGATCGCCTGGGCGCCCAGCCACGCCCGGTAGCGGGCGGCCGTCAGGGCGTTCGATTCGTCGTAGAAGACGCCGTCGCGAAGCGTGTCCAGCTGTCGCTCCCAGCCGCGGGCGATCATCACGTGCGGCGCTAGCCACCTCGCCTCCCAATGGTCGGCCGTCGGCACTACCTCGATCCGCGCCGGCCGTCGGCCGTAGCCGACGCCGAGGGCGTCCAGCTCGGCGATCAGGGGCTCGTAGTAGGAGGCGTGGACCGCTGGGTCCGAGGCGGCGGACGCGAAGTCGGCCACGGGGGCGTTCGCCTGCCAGTGCAGCAGCGCCGGGGCGAACAGGATCAGCAGCCAGGCGCGACGGTCCAGCCGCCGCCCGCCCTGGTGCGATCCGCCCGCGAGCACGCACGCCGCGATCGAGGCCCCCACCAGCACCCCGAGCCGGTCGGCGTTCCCTCCGACCGCGCTGGGGATCACGTAGGCGCCGATCATCATCAGCGCGTACAGGACGACCCCGATGCGCAGGACCCGTTGCTCGGGGGGGATCACCAGCCCGATCAGCAGGATCCCCACGAACGCCGGGTAGAACGCGGAGGCGACGAACGGCTGGGTCCCGCCTTCCGGGAAGGCGAGGGCCAGCAGCGCGATCGGCACGATCGCCGCCGCGGTGAGGGCGGCCGGCCACGCGCGGGCGGGTCCCGCCAGCGTCCACGCGAGGGACGCGATCGCGAGGAACGCCCCAGCCACCGGGCTCGCCAGCGAGCAGAGCACGGCGAGCGCGAGCGCTCCCCACCAGCGGCCGCGCTGAGCCGCCAGCAACGCGCCGAGGCCGATCGCCACGCCGAGGTCGAATGGGACGCGGGAGGAGAGCAGAGCGATTCCCGCCCCGAGCGCGAACCACAGGGCGGCGATCCGCGTCGCGCGGGGGGGGAAGTGCGCCTCGATCAGCGCAGCGAACAGGGCGCTCGCCACGGTCAGGGAGATGGCGGCCACCAGCTGTGGCCCGATCAGCGCGCCGAGCGCCGGCGCCAGCACGGAGTATGCGGGCAGGTGGTGGCCGCCGTACCAGGAGTTGTCCCAGAGCGTGAACCCTTCGCCGGCGAACAGGGCGCTGCGGTAGGAGGCGGCCGCAAGGTCCGAGCTGGGGGGAGAGATGAACACGTACACGAGCCCCATCAGCGCGGTGATCGTCCAGGCGGGCGCCCGGCGTGCGGACGCGATCACCGGGGGCTCAGCGGACGCGATCACCGGGGGCTCAGGAAGCCCGCGATCCGCTGCAGCAGATCCGGGCGGTCGAGCCACGGCCAGTGGCCGGCGTCGGCGAGCTCCACCAGCTCGGAGTGGGGCAGCGCGGCCGCGTACTCGGCGCCGAAGCGGCCCGGGATGTAGGGGTCCTGCATGCCCCAAGCGACGAGGGCCGGCATCTCGAGCTCCCCGAGTCGTGCGCCAGCCTGCGCCAGCACCTCGGGTGGGGAGCTGCGGTACAGCCTGAGGATCGCCCTCTGGGTGCCCTGGTCGAAGTGGCCGATCACGCTGTCGAGCCAGGACTCCGGCATCGGGCCGGGCTTGACGTTGGCCTCGCGGGAGGCCTGCCTCAGGGTCAGGCGGGAGGTGGCGCCCATCGCCAGCTCTCCGAGCATCGGGGTTCGCCAGATGCGCGCCGTGCGGTGCCAGCGGTAGCCGGGGAGCAGCGGCACCGCGTTGACGATCACGAGTCGCTGCACCCGCTCGGGGTGCCGTTGGGCGAAGGCGAGGCCGACGGCACCCCAGTCGTGGACGACCAGCTGCACCCGCTCGGCGCCGACCATGTCGAGGAAGCGCTCGATGAAGGCGTCGTACTCGGCGATCGTGTACCGCAGCGATCCTGGCTTGCCCGAGCGGCCGAAGCCGGGGAGATCCGGTGCGATGCCGCCGGTGACCCCGAGGAACGGCGTCCATTCATCGGCGTTGGAGGGCACTCCGTGCAGGTACAGCGGCGGGGCCGCTCCAGCGGGCGAGGGGGCGCTGCGCCAGAACACGGGGAGCCCGTCGAGCTCCTCGTTGTGGTCGCTGACCTCGAGCACGGGCCGAGGATATAGGGGGGCGGATCGATGGATACGGTGGGGGACATGGTCCCGCCCGCCCGACGTCCCCCCTCCCCGGCTCGCGTCCGAAGGCTCCGCGACCGGCTCCGCGCCGTCTACGGCGTCCCCCGGATGCGGCCGCACTCACATCCGATCGCCGAGCTGATCCTGACGGTGCTCTCGCAGTCCACCAACGACCGCAATCGCGACGTGGCCTACCTGCGCCTGCGCGAGCGGCTGCCGCTGTGGGAGCAGGTCCGGGACGCCCCGCTCGCGGTGGTGGAGGAGGCGATCCGCCCGGGTGGGATCTCGAAGGTCAAGTCGGCGCGGATCCAGGCGATCCTGTGGGCGATCTCCGGCGAGGGGCGCCAGCCGACGCTCGACTGGCTGCCCGGGGTGCCCGTCGAGGAGGCGCGCTCCTACCTCGTGACGCTTCCAGGTGTGGGCCGCAAGACGGCGGCCTGCGTGCTGCTGTTCTCCTTCGGCCTGCGTGACGTGCCGGTCGACACCCATGTCTCACGCGTGGGGACCCGTCTCGGGCTGCTGCGCCCGGGCGCCTCCTCCGAGCAGCTCCACGACGAAATGCTCGCGCTCACACCGCGAGGTGAGGAGCTCGAGCTGCACGTCAACCTCCTGCGCCACGGCCGTCGCACCTGTCACGCCCGCCGCCCCTCCTGCCAGGAGTGCGCCCTCGCTCGCATGTGCCCGAGCCGGGGGCTGATCGCCCCGGCGGCTCCTCAGCCCCGGGGAAGCACCGCGAAGGCGATCACCGCGTAGTGCAGGGCGGCGGCGGCGATCACCAGGGCGTGGAACACCTCGTGGTAGCCGAACACCCTCGGTGACGGGTTGGGCCGGCCGCTCGCGTACACGACCGCCCCGATCGTGTAGAGAAGCCCTCCCACCGCGAGGCCCGCCACCCCGAGCCAGCCGATCGCCGCGGGCAGCTCGCCGAAGATCGCGGCCGAGACACAGCCGAAGGCGATGTAGATCGCGGCCAACAGCCACTTGGGGGCGTCGATCCAGATCAGCTTGAAGATCACTCCACCGAGAGCCCCCGCCCAGACCACGACCAGGATCGTGCTGGCGAGGGGTCCCTTCAGCGCCAGCAGCGCCACCGGCGTGTACGTGCCGGCGATCAGAACGAAGATCATCGAGTGGTCGAGTCGCCTCATCCACCGCCTCGCCGTGGGGCGCCACGTGACCCTGTGATAGAGGGCGCTCGTACCGAGGAGGGCCGAGACGGCAACCGCGTAGATGCTCGCCGCCAGCCGCGCCCGTCCGTCGGAGGCCGCGAGGATCAGGGCCACCCCGCAGCCGAGGGACACGAAGAAGGCGTACTCGTGGGAGACCCCTCGAAGTCTCGGCTTGGCCGGCACCGGGAGACTGTCGATTGGGACACGGTCCATGGGGACACGGTACCGCTGTCTGGAAACGGCACCGCCGGTTGGGGCTCGCGCCGGGCCGAGGGACCGTCCGCGGGAGCCGCGCCCGCCCGCCGCCACGGTCGCCGCAGCCGGGATGAAGGCTGTCCCGGAGCGCTTGACGGCTGTGAGGAAATCTGCGATACTAGCGCTCAGATTTATACAGCGGATTCGAAGGAGCATTGAAAGATGGCCAAGACCATAGGCATCGACCTCGGCACGACGAACTCGTGCATGGCCGTCCTGGAGGGTGGCGAGCCGACCGTCATCGAGAACGCCGAGGGAGGCCGGACGACTCCGTCGGTCGTCGCGTTCGCCCCCTCGGGCGAGCGTCTCGTGGGCACGGTCGCCAAGCGCCAGGCGGTGACCAACCCTGAGAACACGATCTTCTCGATCAAGCGCTTCATGGGCCGCAAGGAGGCGGAGGTGCGGGAGGAGGAGTCGATCGTCCCGTACAAGGTCGTCGCCGGACCCAACGGGGACGCCCGCGTGGAAGCAGGCGGCGAGCAGTACTCACCGCCGGAGATCTCGGCGATGATCCTGCAGAAGCTGAAGTCCGACGCCGAAGCCTACCTCGGCGAGACGGTCGACTCGGCGGTCATAACCGTCCCGGCGTACTTCAACGACGACCAGCGGCAGGCCACCAAGGACGCGGGGAAGATCGCCGGGCTCGACGTCAAGCGAATCATCAACGAGCCGACCGCCGCCTCGCTCGCCTACGGCCTTGACAAGGAGTCCGACCAGACGATCCTCGTGTTCGACCTCGGCGGGGGCACCTTCGACGTGTCGGTGCTCGAGATCGGCGACGGGGTCTTCGAGGTCAAGTCCACCGCCGGCGACAACCACCTCGGTGGGGACAACTTCGACAAGGCCGTCGTCGATTGGCTCGTGGCCGAGTTCAAGAAGTCCCAGGGCATCGACCTCAGTGCCGACCCGATGGCTCTGCAGCGTCTGTACGAGGCCGCTGAGAAGGCGAAGATCGAGCTCTCCACCACCCAGGAGACGCAGATCAACCTGCCGTTCATCACCGCCGACGCATCCGGGCCCAAGCACCTCGATACGCGCCTCACCCGGGCCAAGCTCGCCGAGCTGACCTCCGCGCTCCTGGATCGCGTCGTCGCGCCGGTGCGCCAGGCGATCGACGATGCCAAAGACAAGGGCGTCAAGGAGATCGAGCACGTCGTGCTCGTCGGCGGCATGACGCGGATGCCCGCCGTCCAGGAGAAGGTCAAAGAGCTGACGGGCAAGGAACCCCACCGGGGTGTGAACCCCGATGAGGTGGTGGCCGTGGGAGCGGCGATCCAGGCGGGTGTGCTCGCCGGGGACGTCAAGGACGTGCTGCTCCTCGACGTCACCCCACTCACCCTCGGCATCGAGACCAAGGGCGGCGTGATGACCAAGCTGATCGAGC
>DATFZP010000141.1:0-2888 GCA_035314405.1 Solirubrobacteraceae bacterium
CGTCCAGCTCCCAGGTGATGGCCCGTCGGCAAAGACGAATTCGATCTCCGGGTGCGCCCATTCGACCGAGCTGAAGTCTCCGCGCTCCCAGGCCGCGTGGACCGAGCGCACGAGGTCCAGGTTCGCCGACATCGCCTACCCCCGTTCCTCAGCGAGGCGGTCCGCGGCGGCGCGGGCCCCGTCGATGTCGATGTAGGAAGTGGTATGAACCTCCTCGACGCTGCTCTCGTACTTCTCGTACGAACCCAACCAGTCTTCGTAGAAGCGCCGGATCGCTGCGCGCCCCCCGAACCTGATGCCGAGCCCCATCACCTCCATAGCGCCGTCGGGGGCGCAGAGGCTTTCCGGGGTGTCGTAGTTGCGGCGGTGGACAGCCTCGCCGATGCGCCGCCAAAGCTCGAGCACGTCGGGGGTCGTGGACTGCTCAGCCATTCGCAGCCAGTATCCCACAGGTATGGGAGGGCGCTGAGGGAGTGAAAGCCGCCAGAATCGCGCGATCGTGCTGTGGTAGGTTGGCGACATGGGGGGCGAGGCGATGTCACACAACATAGAGGTGGCGGTCGGTGTCATAGACGCGTTCAATCGGCGCGATCTCGACACGTTGGACGAACTGTGCATCCCGGACTATGAGTGGTTCCCGGCAATGGCCTGGACCGTCGACGGCGAAAGCTACCGCGGGCGGGAAGGGTTCGAAAGGTACCTCGTGGCGGTGGGGGAGAGCTGGGGAGAGCTGCTCGTGCACGCCGATCAGTGTCGCGACCTCGGAGATCGCGTACTGCTGCTCGGCCGGGCCGAGGGGATGGGGAGGGGCAGCGGCGTCCCGATCGATGCGCCGCTGGGAATGGTGGTCGACATCAGGGAGGGCAAGCTCTCTCGCGCCCGGTCCTTTCTCGACCACGGCGAGGCGATGAAGGCGGCCGGCCTCACGGAGTAGAAGGAAAGGTGTGAGGAGTTCCCTCCGAGGCGCTCGCCCGCGCGCTCAGCAGTTCATCACCGAGGCTTCGAGCTCGCCGGATCGTTCGAGGCTCGCACCGTGAAACACGCGAACGAGGTACCACTGGCGGAGGCTATCGGCGGCTCCTCCGCACTGTTCGCCGATGTCGCGCCGGGGGCCGTTGCTCTCCACGACCACGCGGTTGGACCCCAGTGCGACGATGGCGTCTATCCGCTCCCTGAGCGATCCGGGCCAGCGGTTCGTGCTGCGGGTCGCTGACTCGGTGGTGAGGATCGTCCCGCCGTTTGAGCTGGTGAGGACATAGGCGGTCCTGCTCGCGGGATCGACGGCTATGGCGGTGGGTGTCGAGCACGAGCTCGCCCCTGGCGTCAGGTCGGTCCGGGTGCTCGCGGTTGCCGGCGTGGCGGTGGACGCGATCCGCTGCACGTAGGTGGCGCAGCGATGGCCGGCGCGGTAGGCGACCACGGCGGTCGTGCCCGCGAGCGCGATCACGGGGTGGGCGGCGTCGGAGGGGAGTGGAGTGCTGGCCAACCGCCCGTCGCGGGCGAGGTGGGCTGCGAACCAGCCGCGGCTGTCGCGAGCGAGCACCCAGAGTCCACCCGCGTCGTCGCCGACAGTCGTGACGTCGAGCGCTTCGCCGATCGTCACGGCATCCGGTGTGGTGTCCTGGCCGAACACCGCCGGCGTGGCGGAGATGCCGCCGGCGGCGTCGTTGACCAGCCACAGGGAATCGTCGCCTGACAGGACGACTTGATCGGTCGGAGCGAGCTGCACGTCCGGCCCGAGCAGCGGAGCCGGCACCTGCGCCCCGGCGGACGCCGCCAGGGCGTGCTCACCGGTCCCGTCCCTCCACGAGAGGGCGTATCCCCCGTCCGGCCCGGCTGACAGACGCAGCGAGTCGTCGATCGGCGCACCGGTCCGGGTGAGAGGGTTGGGAAGGTCGCCGTGGGAGTTCAGCACGGCGCTGTCGATCTGGCCTGTGCCGGCGGAGTCGGTCCACGCCACGGCCAGCACGTGCTCCGCGCCGGCGAGGAGCATCGGTCCCATCGTGACCGAGTAGCTCGCGGAGACCGACCTGAAGGAGATCTGGCGGGGGCCGGATGCGCGCGCGACCTCGAGCGAGCTCGTCGTGTCGCTGAAAGGGGTCCCGTCGATTTCGCCGGGGTCGTTGTCTTCCGCGTATTGGGGGACGACGATCCAGCCCCCTCCCGCGGCGACGGTGCCAAACGTCGTGGTGTCCTGCACGCCGGTGTAGGTGGCTCCGGCCGCGTCGGGATGCAACGCAAGGGCCCACACGAACGCAACAGTGATCAGCAGGACTCGCGATCGCCGCAAGTGTGAGCGCATCGCTCCACCATACCCAGCCCCACCTCCTCGGGTCGCAGCTTCAGGCGACGGGCTTCCCCCCGGAGGGAGCCCTCCCGGCGGCAGGTGCGCTCATCCGGATGATCGACCCCGGCGGCAGGGGCTTCTCGACGCCCTCCCCGTCGCACGTCTTGACGCACGGCACATACACGGTGTGGAACCCCAGCAGCTGAGGGACCGTCTCGAAGCGGTAGCCCCGCTCTCTGAGCACGTGGATGATGTAGGGGTATGCCGCCAGCGTCTGTCCCCGCGGGCCGCCGCCGTCGTGGGAGAGGATGATCGACCCCGGCTGGACCTGCGCGAGCACCCGCTGCTCGATGGCCTGCACTCCCGGCAACGCCCAGTCCGTGGGGTCGACGTTCCACAGGATCGTCGCCAGGCCGAGCGACCTCGCCGTATCGATCACAGACTGGTCGTAGTCGCCGTAGGGAGGCCTGAACACGCAGGAGGTGTAACCGGTGAGGCCCCGGATTGCGAGCAGCGTCTGGTGCAGCTGTCCGTACACGCCGACGCTTCTCACCAGATCGGGGTGGGTGTATGTGTGGTCGCCCAGCGCGTCGCCGTCGCG
>DATFZP010000142.1:0-4068 GCA_035314405.1 Solirubrobacteraceae bacterium
CGTCCAGCTCCCAGGTGATGGCCCGTCGGCAAAGACGAATTCGATCTCCGGGTGCGCCCATTCGACCGAGCTGAAGTCTCCGCGCTCCCAGGCCGCGTGGACCGAGCGCACGAGGTCCAGGTTCGCCGACATCGCCTACCCTCGCTCCTCAGCGAGCCGTTCGGCGGCAGCGCGGGCCTCGTCGATGTCGGCTCGAATGATCATCCGCGAGATGAAGGCCCGCTTCCCACGGGCTCGTGTAGCACCAGCGCTCTTGCACCGTGGCATCACTTCCGGCGAGGCGACCGTGCAGAAGGGCCACCGCGAACGTTACCCCGTTGCCCAGATCATGGAGTTCCTCCAGTCTGCGCTCGTGCACCTCGTAGGCAGCGATCCAGTCTTCAAGGAAGCTACGGCGGTCCAATCGCCCCGGCCTTCCTGGGTTGACGCGCCACTGACCCCGGACCCCGTAGGAACGCCTCACCCCCTTTACGGCGGGGGTCGCGAGTGCGCTCGCAGGGATCCGAGCCGGTCAGACCCCGCGCGTGCAGATGCCCGTCCCTCCGGACCAGGATGTCCATGGTCCCAGCGGCCGCGCCAGCTGGACCAATGCACGTGGAAGAAAGAATGACCCCCCCGCTGGACTGTCTGTGAGGTCGAGCACATGGTCGAGAGCCGCGGGCAGAGCCGAGTCGCGTTGACCTGGTCTAAGCGATACTCCGACGCGATGTCCCGGCAGTCCACGTCCCCCCGACCGGCGAACCGTCTGTAGGTCATGCCCAGGCGCCGCCTGCTGATCCTCGGCTCGACCGGCTCGATCGGCACCCAGGCGCTCGAGGTGTGCGAGGGGAGCGACGAGCTCGAGCTGGTCGGTCTCTCGGCGGAGCGCTCGTGGGAGACGCTCGTGGAGCAGGCCCGGGCCCATGGCGTCGAGCGGATCGCGCTCGCGGACGAGGACTCCGCAGCCCGGGCGTCGGAGTCCTGGACCGACGGCCGGGTGCTCGCCGGCGCCGAGGGCCTCGTGAGGCTGGTGGTGGAGTCGGGCGCCGACCTCGTCCTCAACGCCCTCGTAGGATCCGCCGGACTCGGGCCGACGGTCGCAACCATCGGCGAGGGCATCGATCTGGCTCTCGCCAACAAGGAGTCGCTCGCCGTGGGCGGAGAGCTCGTGACGGCGCTGGCGGAAGCAACCGGGGCGCAGATCATCCCCGTCGACTCCGAGCACACCGCCCTGCACCAGCTGCTCTCCGGTCAGCCTCCCGGGGTGGTGGAGCGGCTGACAATCACCGCCAGTGGGGGACCCTTCCGGGGCCGCACGCGGGAGGAGCTGGGGGAGGTCACCGTCAGGCAGGCACTGGCCCACCCGACGTGGGCGATGGGGGGGAAGATCACGATCGACTCGGCCACGCTGATGAACAAGGGGCTCGAGGTGATGGAGGCTCACCACCTGTTCGGGACCCCCTATGACCGAATCGACGTCGTCGTCCATCCCCAGTCCCTGGTCCACGGCCTCGTCCAGCTCGTCGACGGGGCGATGCTCGCCCATCTCGGGCCCCCGGACATGCGGATCGCGATCTCCTACGCGCTGCACGGCGCCGAAAGCGCGCCGCTGGACGTGGCCCCCCTCGACCTCGCGAGCGTTGGGGAGCTCACGTTTGAGCCGGTCGACGTCGAGGCCTTCCCCTGCCTGCGTCTGGCCTCAGAGGCCGCCCGCGAGGGAGGGACCGCTCCGTGCGTGCTGAACGCCGCCAACGAGATCGCCGTCCACGCCTTCCTCGAGGATCGGCTGGGCTTCCTGGAGATCCCCGAGGTGATCGAGCGAACGCTGATCGCCCTCCCGAGCGAGCCCGTCCACGCGTTCGAGTCTCTGTACGAGGCCGACCGGCGGGCTCGGGAGATCGCCTCGGCGGCGGTGTCAGAGCTCGCCTGAGCACCCAGGCGGGCGCCGGCAGGCGGCGGGGATCGGCTCATCGCCTGCCACACTTGGAGGATGAGCTGGACGCTCACGATCCTTGGGATCGTCGCCCTGATCATCCTGCACGAGCTCGGCCACTTCACCGTCGCCAAGATGGTCGGCATGCGCGTGGAGCGCTTCTCCCTGTTCTTCCCCCCGACGCTCTTCCGGGTGCGCCGCGGGGAGACCGAGTACGCGATCGGGGCGATCCCGGCGGGCGGCTACGTGAAGATCACCGGGATGAACCCGGAGGAGATCGCCGAGCTCCCGCCGGAGGTGGCCAAGCGCGCCTACTACAACCAGCCGCCGTGGAAGCGGATCGTGGTGATCCTCGCCGGGCCGGGCGTGAACATCCTGATCGCGTTCATCCTCTTCTGGGCGGTGCTCTACAGCGGCGACCGCCACGCGGCGAACGCGCTCGGAAACGTCGACCCTTCGGTCCAGACGCTCGTCCCCACGACATCAGTCGGGCTGATCGAGCGGGGCAAACCGGGCGACGGTCGCCTGCAGGTGGGCGACAGGATCCTCCGCGTCGACGGCCGCCCGGCGACGGTCACCTCGACGATGCACGGGATCGACGCCCATCGCTGCCCGGGGGCGCTCGCCAACGGCTGCCAGGCCGCGACCCCCGTGCGGCTGACCGTGCTCCGCTCGGGCAGGGAGCTGACCGTGTCGATCTATCCCCGCTACAGCTCCGAAGCGAAGCGGATGCTGGTCGGGTTCGGCTTCGAAGAAGCCGCCAAACCGTTCGGGGCGCTTGCCGCCGCAGGAGTGGCCGGGAGTGAGATGTGGCACATCACGACCCAGACCCTCACCGGCTTCGGGCGCGCTCTGACGAACACCAAGGCCCGCCGTCAGATCTCGAGCATCGTCGGGATCACCGAGGCGGGCAACGGCGCGGTGGCCGCCGGTGCCGGCTACGCGCTGGTGTTCCTCGGCTTCCTCTCGCTGATCCTCGCCGTCATCAACCTCTTCCCCTTCCTGCCCCTCGACGGCGGCCACGTGCTCTGGGCGGCGGCGGAAAAGGTACGCGGGCGGCGGATCTCGCTGATGGCGATGTATCGCTTCAGCTCGGTCGGGATCGTGCTGATGCTGTTCCTCGTGATCAACGGCGTCGGCAACGACATCAGCCGCCTGGCCGGCTGACGGCGGGCGCCTGTCCGCCGGCCGGTCAGCCGGCGGCCGGGACCTCGCCGCAGGCCGCCCCACGACCCACTCCACGTGGCCTCGGTCGGGGCCGGGCGTGGGCATCGTAGAATCAGACCATGGCCTCGAAGCTGCAGATCGACGTCGGAGGGGTTCCCATCGGCGGGGGCGTCCCCGTGGCGGTGCAGACGATGACGAAGACCGAGACCGCCAACCTGGCGGCGACGATGGATCAGATCCGCACCGTGGCGGACGCAGGGGCTGACATCGTGCGGGTGGCGGTGCCCCGCGAGCAGGACGCCGAGGCGCTCAAGACGATCGTCGCCTCCTCGCCGATCCCCGTGGTCGCGGACATCCACTTCAACCACACCCTCGCGCTGAAGGCGATCGAAGCCGGCGCCCACTGCGTGCGGCTGAACCCCGGGAACATCGGCGGCCCCGAGAAGGTCGCCGAGGTGATCGCCCTGGCCAAGCGCACGGGCACGCCGCTGCGGGTGGGAGTCAACTCGGGCTCGCTCCCCAAGCACCTTCGCCAGCTCGAGTACGACAACCCGGTTGAGGCGCTCGTGACGGCCGCGATCGAGACGGTGGCCCTGATGGAGCAGCTCGACTTCCAGAACTTCAAGGTCTCGATGAAGTCGACCTCCGTCCCCAACACGATCGCCTCCAACCGCATGCTGTCCGAGCGGATCCCCTACCCGCTGCACCTCGGGGTGACCGAGGCCGGGACGAAGTGGTCGGGCTCGCTGAAGTCGGCCGTCGGCCTGGGGACGCTGCTCGCCGACGGGATCGGCGACACGATCAGGATCTCGCTGTCGACCTTCCACGCCGAGGAGGAGGTCAAGGTCGCCTGGGAGATCCTCAAGGCGCTCAAGCTGCGCGAGCGCGGCACCACCCTGATCGCCTGCCCGACCTGTGGGCGGCTGCAGTTCGACATGGACACGGTCGTCGCGGAGGTCGAGCGCCGCCTGGAAGCCTATGAGGACCCG
>DATFZP010000143.1:0-2570 GCA_035314405.1 Solirubrobacteraceae bacterium
CGCCACGGTGCTGGAGGCGTGCTCGTCGACCTCCCCCAGCATCGCCAGCAGGCCTCCGGAGCCGAAGCTCACGCTGGGCCGGGAGTCGGTCGTCCCCTGCAGCTCGGCGTGGAACACCGCCTCCGCGGCCCTCGCCGTGAACTCGGCGCGAGCGAGGTTGCGCCCGAGCCAGTAGAGCTCGTGGGCGATCCGCGCGAGCATCAGCCGCCCGGCCCCGTCCCGCCGTCCGCGCGGTCCCGGCGCCCGGACCGGGATCGCCGACGCCGGTGTTGACGCTGGTGCTGGGGTAGTCGTCGCTGCTGCTGCTGCTGCTGCTGTTGTTGTTGGCCGACCCAGGCGCCGTAGCGGAGGTCGGGGAGCGCCGGTGGCTGTGTGTCGGCGATCGGGGGGCCGGCCCGATCGGCGTCGTCGCCGTCCTCGAGCACCCAGGTGTCCTTGGAGCCGCCGCCGCGAGAGGAGTTGACGATCAGCGAGCCCTCCTCGAGGGCGACCCGGGTGAGCCCTCCCGGCACGATGTCGATGCGCTCGCCGAACACCGCGAATGGCCTCAGGTCCACGTGCCGGGGCACGAGCACTCCGTCCCGACCCACGGTAGGCACCGTCGACAGCCGCACGACGTCCTGGGCGATCCACCGTTCGGGGTCGGCGAGGATCTGCCGGCGCATCCGCTCGATCTCGGCCTCCTCGGCGTGCGGCCCGATCATCACCCCCTTGCCGCCGGACTCTCCCGTGGGCTTGACGACGAGCTCCTCGAGGTGGGCGAGGACGTGCTCGAGGACTTCGGGGTCGGACAGGAGATAGGTCCTGACGTTCTCCAGGATCGGCTCCTCGCCGAGGTAGAACCGGATCATCTCCGGCACGAAGCAGTAGATCGCCTTGTCGTCGGCGACCCCCGTGCCGAATGCGTTGGCGACCGCCACGCTCCCCGCCCGGTAGGCCCGTACCAGACCTGGGACCCCGAGGAGGGAGTCCGTGCGGAACTCGAGAGGGTCCACGAAGTCGTCGTCGAGCCGCCGGTAGACGGCATGGGCGCGCTCCAGACCCCTGGTGGTGCGCATGTAGAGGACGTCGTCGCGAACGACGAGGTCGGAGGCCTCAACGAGCTCCACCCCCATCTGGCGCGCGAGAAAGGCGTGCTCGAAGTACGCCGGGTTTGCGGGTCCCGGCGTCCATACCACAACCGTCGCCTCACTCTCGGCCGACGGTGCCACCGCGCGCAGCGCGCCGAGCAGCAGCTGCGGGTAGTGGTCCACCCGCCGTACCCGGTAGGAGGCGAACAGCTCGGGGACCAGACGGGCCATCGCCGCCCGGTTCTCGAGCACGTAGGAGATCCCCGAAGGGATGCGGACGTTGTCCTCGATCACCTTCCACGTGCCGTCGCTGTGGCGCACGAGGTCGCATCCGGCGACGTGCGTATAGACGCCTCCCGGCGGGCGGATCCCGTGTACGGCCCGGGCGAAGTGGGGGCAGGAGGCGACGAGACGCCAGGGCACGAGGCCCTCGCGGACGATCTCGCGCGCGTGGTAGACGTCGTCGACGAAGTGGTTCAGCGCCCGGATGCGCTGGGCCAGGCCACGCTTGATCGCGCGCCATTCCTCCCCGCTGAGCACCCGTGGGACCAGATCGAGGGGAAACGGCCGCTCGTGGGAGTCCTCCCCGCCGCTCGTCTCGAAGGTGATCCCCTGCTGCATGAAGATCGCGTCCCGTCGCCGGCCGGCCTCCACGAGGCCGTCGGGGCCGAGCCGGGCCAGCTCGCTCACCAGCGCGTCGGCGGTCGGGCGCGGCGTGCCGTCGAGCTCGAAGAGCTCGTCCAAGAACGGAGCCTTCGGTCGGTAGCGCTCCATTGCCGGCGTCTGCACCCCGGAGCTCACCCGCCAATCCTCGCGCGCCCCGCTCGTCGCGGCCTTGGACCCCTGGCGAAACCGCAGGACCGCCTGGTGAGCAGCTGTCGCAAGGGGGGTATCGTCGAAGGGGCCGCCAACGCCGTTTTCCGGTCGCTCACTCCGGCCAGCGTCCGTGGCGGTCGAAGTAGGCTCGGGCGGCGTCCTCGGCGTCACGCTCCCGGTCACCGGCGGCCCCCGCCCGGAACAGCCAGTTCAGGAAGTAGACGGCCAGACCCGCGCTGAGGATGCTCGCACCCCCCTCGAGATCGGCCTCGCTGCCGAACGCCATCACGACGAGGCCCGCGAGCACCACGATCGCCGGCAGGAAGTACCGCACCCCGCCGAGCAGCCAGGCGCTCTCGAGGTGGGCCGAGAGCCCACCCACGGGTCGCTCGTCGGTCGCGGGCCGGGCGTCAGGCATCTTGGTCGGTGGCTCGGGCATACGGTCAGGAGGAGGGGGTCTGCACCCGCCTCAGCTTAGGCTGTAGGGCATGGCGCCGCCGACGATCGACGAGATCATCGTCTCCGACAGCCCCGACCGCTGGGAGGCGCTCGGCTTCACCGTGGCCGACGACGCCTGCCGGCTGGGCGAGGTCACCCTCCGCTTCACAGGGCCTGCGAACGACGTGCAGGATTCCGAGGATCGCCCGGGCCTGGCGGCGTGGACGCTGCGGGAGCCCGCCGGCA
>DATFZP010000144.1:0-3278 GCA_035314405.1 Solirubrobacteraceae bacterium
CGATCGCCTGCAGGTGCACGCGGATCTGATGGGTGCGGCCGGTCTCCAGCCGCAGCCGCAGCAGAGAGGTGGCCCCGAGGGAGCGCTCGAGCGTGAAATGGGTGCGGGCCTCCCTCGGATTGGAGCCCCCCACCGCCATCCGGGTGCGCAGCCGCGGGTCGCGTCCGATCGGCGCCTCGACGGTCCCCGAGCGGGCCGGAGGGCGACCCTCGACGAGGGCCAGGTACTCCCTCTCGATCGACCGCCGGGCGATCGCGGCCTGCAGCAGCCGGTGGGCCTCCTCCGAGCGGGACACCACGAGCAGCCCGGAGGTGTCCCGGTCCAGACGGTGGACGATCCCCGTCCGACCGGCCTCCCCGCCCCCGGTCAATCCGGCCAGCAGCTGGGAGAGGGTGCTCTCGCGGTGACTTCGCGCGGGGTGCACGACCAGGCCGGGCCCCTTGTCCACGACGATCAGGTGCTCGTCCTGGAAGACGATCGAGAACGGGGCCGAGCCCGTCATCGCTCCGCGCGGCGGGCGTTGTCGACGACGAGGAAGAGGATCACGATCCCCAGCGTTATCGAGAGGTCGGCGAGGTTGAACGGGGGCCAGCCGAGGGGCAGCTTGACGAAGTCGGTGACCGACCCGTGGCGCACCCGGTCGAGGATGTTCCCGAGCGCCCCCCCGATGAGCATGCCCGTGGGCAGCCAGATCCACGGGTAATCGGAGTGGCGGGCGAAGTAGACGATCAGCAACAGGAGGGCGAGGACGATGAGGATCGTGACGATCGCCTGCTCGCCGGGGAGCAGGCCGAAGGCGACGCCGTGGTTGCGGGTGTCAATGAGCTGGATGCCCGGGAGCAGCCTGCGTTCTTCCCCCCGGGTGATCGAGCGTTCGACGGCCCGCTTGCTGAGCTGGTCCGCGAGCACGACCACGGCGACGACGGCGGCGGTCAGCGCCCAGGCACTCGTTCGCAGCCGGCGGCCGCCATGACGATCGACGACGTCCGCCACCGAGCGCTCAGCCGTGGAGGACGCCTCTCACGAGGATGCTGTTGATCAGCGTGAGGGTGATGATGGCGAACACCGGGCTGAGGTCGATCGCCCCGAACGAGGGGATCGCGCGCCGGAAGATCCGCAGGAAGGGTTCGCAGACTTCCCGCAGGAACCCCAGGACGGCGTCCACCGAGCGGGAGTAGGAGGGGCGCAGGCCCGCGCTGAAGAGCAGCTGGACGAGCACGTAGATGAAGATCATCGCCGTGTAGACGTAGATCACGGTCGACAGGAAGTCGGCGATGTCGGTGCGGGTGCTGGCGAGGATCATCTCTGGCCGTCGGCGAGGACCGCGTCGAGCGCATCGCTGAAGGCCGCCCGCACGCCGCCCCGCTCAAGCGCATCCACTCCCCTGGCGGTGACCCCCCCGGGGGAGGACACCTCTCGGCGAACGGCCACCGTGTCGTAGCCCCGGCGGCGCAGGAGCTCGGCGGTGCCGGCGAGCGTCTGCACGACGAGCTCAGCCCCCTCGGGGGCGGGTATCCCCCGCCTGACCCCGGCGTCGATCTGCGCCTCGGCGACGAGGGCCACATACGCGGGGGCGCACGACATCAGCCCCATCGCGACATCGACGAGGGAGTCCTCGAGCACGACCAGCGTCCCGAGCCCGGAGAACAGCTCCCTGACCTCCGCATCGAGCTCCTCGTCCTGCTCGGGGCCGGCGGCCTGCACGACGGCGCCCTGGCGGACCTCGACCGGCAGGGAGGGGATGAAGCGGTAGACAGGGCGGTCGGGGTAGGCCTCCCGCAGGGCCGCCAGGGGGGTGGCGGCGAGGATCGAGGCCACCGCCCTCGCGTGGGGTGCGAGCTCGGCCGCGACGGACTGCAGCTGGGCCGGCTTGTGGGCGAGGACGACGAGGTCGGCGCGGGTGGCGACCTCGACGTTGGTGGCGAGCGCCTCTCCTCCGACCTCGGCCGCGAGATCGCGGGCGCGCTCGGAGAGCGGGTCAGCGCACACGACCGGACGGTCCCATCCTCGGGCGAGCGCCCGGGCCATGTTGCCGCAGCCGATCAGACCCACCTGCACGAGCGCCCCAGGCTAGCGGTCGACGTGACGCCGAGGGAGTCCTGAGACCTCAGGACTGATTGAAGAAGCCCTTCTCGATCAGCCGGGCTCGCTCCTCGGCCGAGATCTCGACGTTCCGGGGGGTCAGCATGAACACCTTGTCGGCGATCCTCTGCATGCCCCCGTCGAGGGCGTAGGTCAGCCCCGAGGCGAAGTCGATCAGGCGCTTCGAGAGGTCGGTTTCGGTGCTCTGCAGGTTGAGGATCACCGGAATCGAGTCCTTGAACTTGTCGGCGATCTGCTGGGCGTCGTTGAACGACTTGGGCACCACCAGGTGCACCCGCACGTCGCCGTTGCCGCGACCGCCCACCGGTTTCAGGACCGTTGCGGAGCGTCCCCGCCCCCGCCCCCCTACGGCGTCGGCGGTCTCCTCCTCGGCGAAGATGTCGTCGAACTCGTCCCTGCGGCGGCGCAGCCGGCGCACGTTGGGCCGCTCACGGTAGCGATCCTCGATCTCCGCCTCGGGGGCCGCGTCCTCTTCGTAGTCGTCGTGGTACTCCTCGGCTAGGCCGAAGTAGACGAGTGCGCTGTGCCACGAGTCGCGGAAAGCCATCGGTAGTGTGCGTGTTCGCCCGGCGGGCCGGTTTCCCTGCTGATGCTAGACGTTCGCCGCCACCGGGGCCGGCCGCCCAGCGTGCCCTAATGGTACAGACTCGTGCCGATCCGCACGATTGTGGCCCCCTCTTCGGCCGCGACGACGTAGTCCTGGGATGTCCCCATCGAGAGGTGCTCGAGCCCCCGTTCCTCGGCCAGCCCGCGCAGCGTGGCGAACCAGTGGCGGCTGGACTCGGGGTCACCCGACAGGGGCGGCATCGTCATCAGGCCCGCCACGGGTACGGGCGAGAGGGCGATCAGCCCGTCGAGCTCGCCGGGAGGGATCCCCGCCTTCCCCTCCTCCCCCGTGAGGTTGACCTCGATCAGGATCCTGAGGGTCGGGCGGGCGAGGGACAGGTGGCGCCCCAGCGAGCGCAGGGCCGACTCCGAGGCGACGGAGTGGATCAGGCGGACGTATGGGACGATCAGGCGCACGCGGCGGCTCTGGAGCTGGCCGATGAAGTCCCACTCGAACAGCTCCCCGTGGGCGGCGACCTTCTGCTCGAGGTCCTGGGCCCGATTCTCCCCCACCAGGTGCACGCCGGCCTCCGCCAGCGCCGGCATCGCCTCACACGGGACGTACTTGG
>DATFZP010000145.1:0-4442 GCA_035314405.1 Solirubrobacteraceae bacterium
CTGAACGACTCGTTCGTGATCCTCGACGAGGCCCAGAACACGACTCCCGAGCAGATGAAGATGTTCCTCACCCGGCTCGGCTTCGGCTCGAGGATGGTGGTCACCGGGGACATCACCCAGGTCGATCTGCCCCGCGAGCAGCAGTCGGGGCTGATCGCCGTGGCGGAGGTCCTCGACACCGTCGAGGCGATCGAGTTCGTCAGGTTCGGCGGGGAGGACGTCGTGCGCCACAAGCTCGTTCAGCGGATCGTCGAGGCCTATGACGTCCACTCCAAGCGTGACGTCGCTCCGACGGGGATCGGTGAAGCGGCGGCCGGAGGCGGTGGCCGCTCGGCCATACGCAGCGCCTGAGCCGCGATGCTCGACGTCGAGGTCCTCGGGGCCCGTCTCCCACCCGACGCCCCCCCGCCTGCCGAGGTTCGCCGCCTGTGCGTGGCGGCAGCCGCCCGGGCGGGCGTGAACGAGGGCCACGTGGCGATCGAGTTCGTCGACGCCGACCGCATCGCCGAGCTCAACGCACGCCACCGCGGACGGCCGCACGCCACGGACGTGCTCTCCTTCCCGATCGACGGCGCCGTGGCGCTCTCCCCCGTCGACGGCGAGGGATCTCCGCTGCCGGGCTCCTCCCCGCCGCCTCCCCGCGAGCTCGGCGACGTCGTGATCTGCCCGGAGCACTGCTCCGATCTCAGCGAGGCGATCGTCCATGGGGTGCTCCACCTCCTGGGCATGGATCACGAGCGCGACGACGGCGAGATGCTCGCGCTCCAGCGCGAGCTGCTGGAGGGCCCGGCGGCGTGACCCACGGCGGCTTCGTAGCCCTCGCCGGCCGGCCGAACGTCGGCAAGTCGACGCTCGTCAACGCCGTCGTGGGAGAGAAGGTGGCGATCGTCTCCGACCGCCCCCAGACCACCCGGCGGGCGATCCGCGGCGTGCATCACAGCGCCGACTGCGAGATCGTCCTCGTCGACCTCCCCGGGGTACAGCGCCCCCGGGACGCGCTCACCTCGCGGATGGCCCGCCGCGTCCAGCAGGAGCTCGAGGGCTCCGACGCCGCCCTGCTGATGCTCAACGGCGAGCAGGGGGTCGGACCGGGCGACCGCTTCATCGCGACCGCCCTCGCCGACGCCTCCATCCCTGTGACGATCGCCGTCAACAAGGTCGATCGCCTGTCCCGGGGTCCCCTGCTGGCGGTGCTCGAGCAGGCGGCCGAGCTTGCGCCCGGCACCGAGGTCTTCCCGATCTCCGCCCGCAGGCGCCAGGGGCTCTCCGAGCTCGTCGTCCATCTCGAATCGCTGATGCCCGAGGGGCCGTTCTCCTACCCCCGCGGCGCCGCCTCCGACCAGTCGCCCGAGCTGATGCTGGGCGAGCTCGTGCGCGAGGCGGTCATCAGGCGAACCTTCCAGGAGGTGCCCCACGCGGTGGAGGTCGTGGTCGAGGAGATCGACCGCCCCCGTGAGGGCCTCGTGCTGGTGAGGGCGCTGATCTGGGTGGAGAGCGACTCCCAGAAGGGCATCCTGATCGGCGCGGGCGGGCGGATGATCAAGGCGATCGGGATCGCCGCCAGGCGCGAGCTGGAGCGCACTCTGTCCTGCAGGGTGCACCTCGATCTCGCCGTCCGGGTCAGGCGCGACTGGCGCGCCGACGAGGGCCTGCTCGACCGGCTGGGGATCAACTAGAGCTTGCGGGACAGCCGGTCGGCGATCGTCTCGAGGTACTCGAGGTCGAGCTCCGCCCGCCACATGAAGGGAACGCCCACGACGTCGAAGTGGCGCCTGCGCAGGCGCATCAGCTGGTTGTGCTGCAAGCGCCCCCGCTCGTGGACGGCCCTCGCCGCCAGCGCGGCCGCGTGGCGCAGCTCGCCGTCCTCCGTCCGCCCGTCGGGCTTCCCGCCCTCCCTCACCTTCGCCGCCCCCTCCCGCCTCCCCTTGCCGCGCCCGTTGCCGTCGAGCGCCGCGATCCTCCCCAGCTCGGAGGGCGTGAAGCGCCGCGGCAGGAGGGCGTTCATGACGACCGCGTCGAGCTCCCTCCCGAGCTGGCTGCGCAGGCCCTCCTGCAACTCGATCGTCTCGGTCACCGCCATCTCGCTGCCGAGCGCCACCGCCAGGTAGCCGCTGCGGCTCGGGTCCTCGAGCAGCTCCCTCACCTGACGCGCCTGGGAGGCGACGGGGCCGACCCGGGCGATCGCTCCGAAGGTCTGGGGGGAGCGGAGCATCCCGAGCGCGTGGCCGGTCGCGGGAGCGTCGAGCACCACCAGGTCATAGCCGGCCGCCCGCCGCTGCCAGCGGCGCGGCTGGGTGAGCTCCCACACCTTCACCATCCCGAACAGCTCCTTCGCCCCGGGGGCCGCGGCGGCGAAGTACTGAAACGTCCCGCTCGAGGCGAGCACCCGGCCAGGCACCCGGCCGCCGAGCTCCTGCACCCACTCCAGCAGCACGCGGTCGGGGTCGATAGTGATGCTCGACAGGCCCTCCTGCAGCCGCGTCTCCACTCCCGGGCGGCCGGTGCCGAGGGTGAACAGCTCGCCGATCCTGCCGTGGTCGCCCACCTCCACCACGATCGTCCTCAGGCCCCTGCGCGCAGCGAGCAGCCCGATGGCGGCGGCGATCGTCGTCTTGCCGACCCCGCCCTTGCCGGTGACCACGAGCAGCTTGCGATCGAGCAGGGACTCCATATACGTCCAGTCTGTCTCAAACCGGACCGGTCCGGCGGTACCTACAATCGTCCCGATGGGCGAGCCCGGTGACTCCGCGATCGACGAGCAGGTCTCCTACGACGAGGCCGGTCTGGTTCCGTGCGTGGTCCAGGACTGGGCCACGGGGGAGGTTCTCACCCTCGCCTACATGAACGCCACGGCGCTGGAGCTGACCCGCGAGACCGGCGAGCTGCACCTCTGGAGCCGCTCCCGATCGGAGCTCTGGCACAAGGGCGCCACCAGCGGGAACGTCCAATCGGTGCGGGCGATACGGATCGACTGCGACGGCGACTGCCTGCTCGCGCTCGTCGAGCCCGCCGGCCCGGCCTGCCACACCGGTGAGCGCACCTGCTTTCACCGGGGAGAGCTCGAGCCGGGGGCTCCCTCGGAGGTCCTCCCAGCCCTCGAGCGGGTCCTCGCACAGCGTCAGCTCGACCGTCCCGGCGGCTCCTACACCGTCGCCCTGCTCGATGACCCCGAGCGCATCGGCGAGAAGGTGATGGAGGAGGCCGAGGAGGTTTCACGGGCCGCCCGCGAGGAGTCCGACGAGCGGGTCGACGAAGAGGCGGCCGACCTCCTCTATCACCTGCTCGTGCTGCTTCGCAGCCGTGGACGCTCGCTGACCGATCCCGAGCGTGTCCTCGATGGCCGTCGTTCCTAGTCCCTCCGGGGCGCCCCCCGGAGACTCGGCCCCGGTCCCCCCGGCACGCGACGAGGAGGGTGCCGGCGCGAAGCCGGCCCAGCCGGTGTCGGTCACCCCGGGCCTCGAGGAGGTGCGGGAGATCGCCCGGGAGCACAACCTGATCCCCCTCAGCTACAGCTTCATCGAGGATTGCGAGACCCCCGTCTCGGCGTTCCTGAAGCTGCGGGCGCTGGCTCCAGGAGAGCCGGCCTTCCTGCTCGAGTCCGCAGACCAGGGCCAGCGGGTGGGGCGCTGGTCGTTCATCGGCTTTCGCCCCCACACGGTGGTGCGCTGGTCGCTGGCGGAGGGCGGGGACCCGTACGCGCTCGCCGACGCCCACCTCGCCCGCTTCCACCAGGCCCCGATGGCCGACGCCCCGCCGTTCACCGGGGGCGCCGTGGGCTTCTTCGGCTACGACCTCGTGCGCACCGTCGAGCCCCTCGGGGATCCGCCACCCGACCCGCTCGGGCTGCCCGACATGGCGCTGATGCTCTCCGACGCCCTTGTCGTGTTCGACCACCTCAAGCACACGGTCACGATCATCGCCAACGCGGACCTGCAGGGCGAGCCCGACGTCGAGCGCGCCTACGAGCGGGCTGCCCGCACGATCGGCGAGATCCGGTGCGCGCTCGCCGGCCCGGTCCCCCGCCCCGCCCGCCCGCCGTCGGCCGTGGTGCAGGCGCCGGAGCTTCAGTCGAACATGTCACGGGATCGCTTCGAAGCGATCGTCTCGAGGATCATCGAGTACATATACGCCGGCGACGCCTTCCAGGTGGTCCCCTCCCAGCGCTGGTCGGCGAGCATCCCGGTGGAGGCCTTCTCGGTGTACCGCGGACTGCGAGCGGTCAACCCGAGCCCCTACATGTACTTCCTGGACTTCGGCGACTTCCAGATCGCCGGCGCGAGCCCCGAGCCGCTGCTGACCGTCAGCGGGCGCCACGTCAGCACGAAGCCGATCGCGGGCACCCGCCCCCGTGGGTCGAGCCCCGAGGAGGACCGGCGGATCGCCGCAGAGCTGCTCGCCGACGAGAAGGAGCGCGCCGAGCACGTGATGCTCGTCGACCTCGG
>DATFZP010000146.1:0-10093 GCA_035314405.1 Solirubrobacteraceae bacterium
CCGCGGACAGGATCACGGCGGCCACCGGCGGGCCGAGCCGTCGCGGCAGCGAGCCCACCGTGAAGGCGATCGGGAGCCCGAACAGGGAGATCATCGGGAGCAGGTAGCGCCCCACGATCAGGGGATCGGAGCCGAGCAGCAGCGAACGGTAGGAGACGTAGTGGAGCAGCAGGAGCGTGCTCAGGAGCAGCGAGAGCATCACGACGACCATCGGCCACTCCTGGCGCAGACGCCGCCAGCGGGCGACGCAGGCGGTGTACAGGCCGATCAGCCCCAGCGCCGAGGCGACCTGCAGGGCGTCGTAGATCCCCGGCTTGAAGGTGACCTCCAACCACCCGAACGCCCCGTAGAAGGTTTCGATGAACACCTGGCGGTAGCCGTAGGAGGGTCCGAGGCGGGGCTTCAGCGTGCTCAGCCGCGGCAGGTAGAACTGGTAGATCGAGGACAGGAACTGGCGCAGGTTGAAGGCGCCCGAGTTCAGCGCGGTGACGTCCCCGTCGTACAGCGAACCGCTCCCGCTCGAGCGGGAGAACAGGTAGTAGCCGGCCAGCGCCGCCGCTCCCACCCCGGCTGCGAGCGCTCCCTGCGTGGCGGCCTCGCGTCTGCTCGGGCGGTATCGAACCCATGCCACGACGATCGCCAAAGCGAGGACCGGCACCGTCGCGATCCCTCGCCCGTGCGTCAGGATCGCGGCCGCGCTGAGGCCGGCGGCGGCAAGCACCCGCCCCGTCGAGGGCCCCCGCTTGACGAGCCTCAGAGCGGCCAGCAGGAAGCCGGTCGTCAGCGCGATCAGCAGGCTGTCGGTGTTGATGATCGCGCTCATGAAGCTCAGCTGCGGCTCGAGAGCCACGACGCCGGTCGCCAGCACCCGCTTCCACCGCACGGGGCCGAGCACCTCTCCTGCGATCAGCCACATCAGGGCGATCGTCGCCAGGAAGCTGAGCCCGCTGATCAGCCGCAGCAGGAACAGCCGCTTCGGCAGCGGGAGCCACACCAGCAGCCGGTAGGGGATCGCCATGATCGCGTAGTAGAGCGGCGGGTTGCGCGCCTGGGGGTTGGGCCCTTCGCCGTCCGATCGCCCTCCCTTCGGCAGGATCTTCGCCACGGCCCGCCACCGCGCCAGGTCCTCTGCGCTCCACGCGGGGCGCCCTGTGGCATCCCCCCTCAGCGCTTCGAGGTTGAACGCCGACAGGACATCCTGCTGCTCGATCGACTGGACCCCGTTGCCGGCGACCGCGCTCGGGGCGTGCCCCGTTTCCGCGAGGTGCTGCAGGTAGGCGAAGTGGTAGTCCTCATCCGGGCCCTGAAACGGGGGCACCGAGATGTCCCAGGCGCACGTCATCAGAGCCCCGGCGATCAGGATCAGCCCCAGCGACAGGGGGATCGACCGGATCCTCTCCACCAGTCGCAGGCGCCGGCGGGGACGAGCCGCCCGCAAACGTGACTGCCGCGGAAGCGGAGTCGGGACTGTCGGGCTGCTCTGAGCCATGGTCAATGGTCGGCCCCGCCAGCCGCCGACCGGCACAGGGCCGAGACAGCTGCTGCCCGGGGGCAAGCAATCATAGAGGGCGTGTGGGCCGGCTACTGCAGCCTTGCCAGCGCCGCCCGCAGGCCGTCCTCGACCTGCGAGGCCGCCCGCGCCCAGGTGCGCTCGGCCACCAGCTCGATTCCCTCCCGGGAGGCCGTCTCCCTGCGCTCTCGGTCTTCGAGCAGGCGCTCGGTCGCGGCGCACAGCGCGAGCGGATCGAGCGCGGCGAGCTCCAGCGGGCCGCCGTCGCCGAACGTCGCGAGCATCGACTCGCTCTGGAGCTCCACGCACGGCAGCCCGCACGCCATCATCTCGAGGGCCACCAGGGAGGGGTTGGTCAGGGAGAGGACCATCCCCACGGTCGCCCTGGAGTAGAGCTCGGCCAGCTGGCGGCCCTCGAGGACGCCGAGGTGGCGGTGCTCGAAGCCGACCTGCAGCGAGCGGTCTTCCCCGAACAGGGCGAACTCCAGGCCGGGACGGCGCTGGGCGAGCTCTGCGAGCGCGAGCAGGCCCAGCGGCACCGCGCGGCGGGGGGTGACCGCGCGGGCGTAGAACACCACCAGGTCATCCACGCGGGGCTGGTCTCGAGCCCGATACACCGAGTGGTCGGCGGCCAGATCGAAGTGGGTCGCGCTCGCGCCGTAGCGCTCGCGCAGCAGCTCGGCCAGCCAGCGGCTGGCCGCGATGCAGTGAAGCCCCTGGCGGTAGCTCTCCTGCGCCCAGATCCTCTCCGCCGAGGCTCCGTAGAAGTCCGGCTCGTGGTCCTGCACGAGATAGGCGCGGGCGCCCGCTCCGGGCAGCAGCAGGGCGCGCGCCACGGTCTGCCAGCCGGTGGCGAGGACCACGTCGGCTCCCTTCCATCCGCCGAGATCGCTCTGCAGCTCCAGGCCGTCGGCCGCGAAGAACTGCTGAAAGCTCCGCCTCGTCACCGTCCCGCCCTCCCGGGCATGGCGGGCCTCGGTGTCCTCGAGCCACAGCGAGATCGAATGCCCCCTGTCGCGGAGCTCCCGCAGGATGTGCACGATCGTGGCGTGACCTCCGCTGCCGCGGCGGAACGAGGGGATCAGTGCGGCGACACTCAGCGGCGCGCCGGGGTCGGGGGGCGCCGGCGCGAGCGGCGCCGGGCCACGCTGCGCGAGCTCCACGAGGGCCGGCGAGGCGGGGTCCGTCCCCGCGCCCCCCGCCGCGCCGCTCCCTGCCGTGCCGGCGATAGCCCTCAGGCGGCGGACCGCCCCGCGGCCTTTCACGACAGCAGCCTGCGGGCGCGAGAGGTGATCGGGCGCAGGGGGCGGGCGGCGACCCGAAAAGCCCGGGAGCGTCGGAGCGCCAGGGCCAGCCGGCCGAGACGCGTGGCGCGGACGCGGGCGACGGGGCGCTCGAAGCGCAGCGCCCGGCGCGCGTACTCCGAGCGCTCCCGCAGGTGCTGGTCATAGATCTCGATCCCGCCCCGAAGGTCCGCCAGCAGGCGCGCGGCCCCCGCGCCGATGGGGGGCGGCTCGCGGCGGCGGATCTCCATCAGGGCGCCGGCCATGAACTGGCTCGACTGCTCCCACGAGGGCCAGCTCCGCGCCGTCTCCAGCGCGTTGGTGCGCAGGAAGTGCAGCAGCTCCCGGTCGCGGGCGAGCAGATCGAGCTGACGGGCGGTGCCGCGCAGGTCGTCCCAGTCGGTGAGCAGCCCGTTCCACCCGTGCTCGACGTACTCCTCGTGGCCGGTGACGGGCGTCACCACACACGTGGCCCCGCGGTGGAAGCCCTCCAGCGGCGGTCCGAACATGCCCTCCACGCTGGAGAGCTTGAGCACCACGTCGGTGCGCCCGTACACCTCGGCGATCTCGCGGTGGCTGAGCGGGCCCACGACCTCGTCGGCGGCGACCTCGCCGAGGGCCTTGCGATCGCCGCACACGACAGTCACGTGGCGGGCCTCCCGCATCGCTCCGGCCGCGTCGATCGCATCGTGGACGTGCTTGAACCACGAGGTCGGCGAGCCCTCGACGAGCACCCTCAGTGGGCCCTCCGCGTTGATCGGCGCCCGCTCGAGGGGGCCGAACGTGTGCTTGTCGATCCCGTTGCGCACCAGCTGGCAACAGGCGTCGGGCCGCAGCCTCTCGAGCGTGTCGGCGATCCACCTCGCCTCGGTGATGAACGCCACCGGCAGATCGAGCGTCAGCGCCGCGCCGAGCCGCTCGGCCTCGTCGTGGCGGTAGAAGCGGTCCTCGAGGCTCTGCACGAAGTACGCGTAGCGCTCGGCCGAGAGCTCGAACAGCGTGAACGTCGTCTCCCACCACGTCGCCACGGCGACGTCGTAGTGCTCGCCGAGGGCCTGCTCCCGTGAGCGCACGTGCAGGTGGGGGAGGTGCTCGTAGCCGTGCCAGCTCGGCTCCTCCTCTTCGCGGACCAGCACGAGCGTCACGTCCCACTCCTCGATCGTGCTGAGCTGGCGGGCATGCTCGACCACCACGCCAACCCCTCCGGACAGCTGCAGGTCGTTGAGCAGGAACGCGACCCTCATGCCGGCGGCTCGTGCGCGGGCAGCTCATCGGAAGAGGTTCCCGACGCCTCTGCAGGCACGTCATCTGGGGAGGCCCCCGACGCCTTCGCGGCGAGCTCGTCCGGGGAGGGCCCCGGCGCCTTGGCAGGGAGCTCGTCCGGGGAGGCCCCCGAGAGCGGCAGCTCGAGCTTCGTCTCGAGCTCGTGGATGTAGGTGCGCCACTCCTCGAACCACACCGTGCGCGTCTGCAGCTCCTCGCGCTGCTCGGTGATCGTCGCCTCCAGCGCCCGCACCTCGGCCACGTGCTCGTCGGTCACCGTCTCCAGTTCGCTCTGCATCAGCGCTACGTTGCTCTCGCGCTGGCGCTCCCACCGGCGCTGCTCGAGCATGTCCGTCTGGACCGCCACCGCGCCCCGCCGCAGCTCGTCGTGGCGTGGGCCGAAGGCGGCGATGAAGTGCGTCGCCACCGTTCCCCCTCCCCCGACCGTCAGCCCGAGCTCGTGGCGCTCGGGTGCGGCGTCCCAGCTCGCAAGCGCCGACCCCGACAGCCCCACCTGGCGCAGCAGGGTCTGCTCGGCGGGCAGCAGCCGGCGCAGCTCCTCGAAGGCGCCCTCGCCCCAGCAGGTGCGGTGGTGGGGATTCTGGATCGACCAGAAGGCGTCGTTGGGAACGCTGAGCAGGACCGTCGCCGCGCGCTCCCTCGCGAGCTCTCCGGTCCACTGCAGCAGCGAGAGGAAGCTGCTCAGGTGCTCGACCACCTCGAAGCAGGTGATGACCGGCTCGCCGCCAAGGGCCAGCAGGCGCTCGCCGATCCGCTGAAGGTCGGCGGGGACCGTCAGGTCCGCTGCGAGCCCGTCGGCCTCGGGCAGGCCCAGCTCTGCCGCCGCCTCGGCGACGGCCCGCTCCTGCAGATCGACGAGCACCGCCCCGACGGGGCGCTCGCTGCCGAGCGCCGCGGCGGCCGCGAGGCCGTTGCCGCAGCCGAGGTCGGCCCAGGCGCCGGCCGACAGGATCAGCGGAGCCGCCAGCCGGTAGCGCAGCTCGTGCTCGGCCCGGATCGCCGGCGCTGTCTCGTGGGTGATTCGCTCTTGCCAGTCGGACATGCGCAGGTGGACCTCGCCGGGGGCCCGGTCGCCAGGGGCGCCGCTATCGTACCGATGCCGATGATCGCTCAAGCCGCACGCGGTGGTGCGCCCGTTGCGCCTCGGCACTACGGCGAGGCGCTGCGCATCGCGTTCGCCGGCCCGCCCGTGTGGCTCGACGGCTGCGCCCCCAGGGACGCCACGTACGGGATGCGGCCCGGCCGCTTCACGGTCGCGAACCCCGAGGACCTGGAGCCCTCTCTCGCCGCGATCGCCGCCTTCCGCCCGCATGTCACGGTCGTCCTCGATCCCCCGGCACACCCGGTCGATGCCCTGCGGGGGCTTCCAGGCGCCACCCTCGGCGTGCTCGTCGGCGCTCTGCCGGACGACCCGACTTCGCTGGAGGCCCTCGACAGGGTCGTCTGCTTCGACCCCTCCCTCACCGGTGCACCGGTCGGCGCAGAGGAGCTCTGGCGGGCGATCCCCCCGCCGGTGAGCGACGCGCTCTTCGACGAGGTCCGCCCGCTTCGCCACGCTCCCCGCGCGATCTCCATCGGCAGCTCGAGCCCTCACCGCGAGACGATGCTGGCGTCCGCCAAGCACCACCACGACCTGCTGCAGGTGATCCATGGAGTCCACGGCGAGGCGCTGCAGGAGCTGCTGCGGGAATGCGACGTGGGTGTCTATGTCGCCCCCGGGCCCGGGGGCGGCTTCGGCCTGCAGGTGGGCGTCCACCTCGCGGCGGGACAGCTCCTGCTCGCCGGCGACCTGAACCCCTCCCACGGCCTCGAGCGCAACATCGACTACCTCCACGTAGACTCGCCCGACGGGCTGGCCCACGTCCTGCAGCGGCTCGGGCGCTTTCCGGGGATGTACCAGCGCATCAGGGTCCGTGGACGTCTGAAGGCGGAGCAGTATCGAGCCTCACGGCTGTTCGCCCGCCTGGCCGGCGACCTGCTGGCGGACGTGGCGGCGTTCGGCTCGCCAAGGGCCTCGCCGCCGTGAGCGGGCCGGTGTGCCCTCAGCGGTTCGCCGCGCCGGGAGCGCTCACCGGTGAGCCGGGCTCGCGCTCTGGCTGCAGAGCCTGCAGGATCCGTCCGACGTGGACCTCCCAGCTGTAGCGGCTGATCGCCGCCTGCAGGGCGCCCTCTCCGAGCCGCGCGCGCAGGCCCTCGTCATCGAGCAGTCGTGCGACGGCGCTGGCCGCCGCCGGCACGTCTCCTGGGGGCGTGAGCAGCGCCGTGCGACCGTCCTCGAGAACCTCTCCTATCTGGTAGAGGTCGGAGGCCACGATCGCTCGCCCCAGCCCCATGTATTCGAACAGCTTGGTGGGTGAGCCGAAGAACGGCGTGCCGTCGGGGTTGGGCACGTGGGGGGAGACGCAGACCTCACAGCAGGCGAGCAGCTGCACCGCGTCGGCGTGTGCGACCACGCCGGTGAGCAGGACCCGGTCCGACAGGCCGCGCCGACCGATGTCGGTGGCGACCTCCGCATGGAGCGGGCCGTCGCCGATCAGCACCCACCGCGCGTCGTCGCGGTGGCTCGCGACCCGTTCGATCAGCTCGGGCAGAAGCCTGACCCCGTGCCACAGCCCGAACGTGCCCACGAAGCCGACGGTGGGCCCCTCGGGCAGTCCCCTCTGCCTCCGCCAGTGAGCCGGAGGGTGGGCTCGCGCCTCGGCGAGCTCATCGACGTCCACGCCGTTGGGGTTGACGAGCACCCGCTCGGGATCGATCCCCTCCTGCACGAGCTGATCCTTCAGCGGCTCGGAGACCACGACGATCAGGGAGGCGTCGAGCAGGTTGCGTCTCTCGAGGGCCGTCAGCGTGCCCGCCAGCGGCACCCGGCCGCTGCCCCAGTGTCGCTCGGTCCAGATCTCCGATCCGTTGAACTCGAGCACTAGCGGGACGCCGAGGCGACGCGCCAGCTCGAGGCCCGCGTATGAGCCGAGCGCATAGCGCTGGTAGACGACGTCGGCGCGCGTGCCGGCGGCGGCCGCCGCCAGGCGCTCGGAATGGTCGACCAGGGTGAGCCAGTGCACGAGCTGGACGATGTGCCGCGCAGGCACTGCGTGACATCGCGCGTCGCGAACGCCCTCGGGCCGCTCGGGCGCGAACACGCTCACCTCAACGCCGAGGCGGGAGAGGCCATTGATGACTCCGGCGGTGTGCGTGGCGGCGCCGCCCACCTGGTTTCCGAGCCAGCGCAGGGACGGCTCGGCCCGCAGGTAGGTCACACGGCGGAGCTCAGAGGAAGGGCGCGACGGAAGCGAGAATTCGCTCGCCGCGATCCGGCGCGCCCGCTCGTGCAGAAGCGCGCTTCTCACGAGTTCTGCTGGAAGCGCCCAGGCCAGTGCCAGCAGGGCCCGTCCGCGCATCGCTCCGGGGCCACCCTTGAAGGCCCCCGCGGGGGAGCGCAGCTCGAAGCGATCGGCACGGCTGAGCGCGACGAGCGTCAGGGCGCCCGCCTGGACGCCGCTGAGCGGGCGCTCGTCGCGCAGCACGAGCACGTCGCTGAAGGCCCGATCACGCAGCAGACGCCACAGCCGCCGTGGTTCGCGCACAGCCGCGGCGAGCTCGCCCAGCGTCAGGGCCACCTCGTCCGGGGCGGCGGTGATCACCGGCCCGCTGAACGTGAGGTCGGCGATCAGGCGCATCGAGGGCTGGGATTATATGGCCGGTGAGGCGCCTGCTCCTCGTCACGCACCGCTCGATCGAGCAGGAGGCCGGCCCCGCAGCGCGCTGGCGGGCGTTTGCGCGCTACCTGCCCGAGCACGGCTGGGAACTCGACGTGCTCAGCGCCGCCGAGCATTACGGCTCCTCCGAGTTCGACGCGGGTGCATCTCGCGCCGTGGCCAGGCGCGCGAGCGTGATGGCGCGGGCCGCCGAGCTCTCGGCGCCCGTGTTCGCCCTCGCCGGCGTGTACCCCGATGCCCTGCCCGTGACGATGCTCTGGATTCCCCGGGGTGCCCACCTCGTGCGGCGCCGGATCGAACAGGGCCACCACGATGTGGTGCTCGCGACCGGCCCGCCGATGGCCGGACCGCTCGCCGCCCGGCTGGGCCTTCAAGCGCGGCGCCGCGATCCCAGGAGGGCGCCCCCGCTGATCGTGGAGCTGCGCGATCTGTGGGCCGGGAATCCGGCGTTCGATGCCGGCGGGCGTGTGCTGTCGGTGATCGAGGATTGGTTGCTGGCGGGAGCAGAGCGCGTGGTTCTCTGCACCCCCGAGGCGCTCGCCGACGTGCGCAGGCGCCATCGGGGTCTCGGCGAGCTCGCGGTGGAGATTCCCAACGGATTCGATCCGCAGGTCATCTCGATCGCCGGGCGTCGTGAGGACGGTGCTCGGCCGCGCGGTGACAGCGCGCTCACCCTGCTGCACTCGGGCACCCTCACAGCGGCGCGACCGATCGCTCCTCTCGTCAGGGCGCTGGGTGACCCGCGGCTCGCCGGACGCTTCCGGCTGGTGCTGCACGGATACCTCTCACCGGCCTCGTGGGCCGAAGTCGAGACGGTCAGGCGAGAGGGAGGCGTGCCGATCGAGGTGCGGGCGGTGTCCCCCTGGGAGGACGCGGTTGCCGGCATCGCCGAGGCCGACGCGTGCCTGGTCACACAGGCGCGCGGCGCAGGCGACGAGACGGCGGTGGCGAGCAAGGTCTATGAGTATCTGGCACTCGGCAAGCCGGTGCTGTGCCTCACCGACGGGGGAGCCACCGAGGCTCTCCTGCATCGCCTGGGGGCGGATCAGCTGTGCGCGCGCCTCGATGACCCCGAGGGGATCGTCGTGGCGCTTCAGAGGCTGCGCGACGGGGCCGTCGCAGCTGTTCCCTTCGAACGGCTCGAGCCCTACAACCGAAGGATGCTCGCGGGCAGGATGGCGGCACTGCTCGATGAGGTTGCGCGCGGCGGCTGAGCCCTCGTCCAAAGAAAAGAGGGGGTGCGCGTCTCCGGAGCGTCCAATAGGCTCCCGCCGTCGATGTCCAGCGTCCTCCGCCCCGATCGTGGTCGGTGAAGCAAATCGTGCCGAGCGACAGCCAGCCGGTCGTCATCGAGGCACCTGTGCCGTCACCCCAGGCCACCGGGGAACGCCGCCGCCCGAGACTGCCTTCACGCCGTCGCGTCCTGCTTGCACTCTATGGACTCGTTATCGCGCTTGCCGCGTTCCCGGTCATTCACGCCGCGAACCCTGGGCTCAAGCTCAACCAGACCCGTAAGTACGACATGCAGCAGGGCCTGAACGTTCTGAATGCGGGGGGGCCTCCCTTGCTCGGACGAGGCCCGCCGCCGTACGCCAGCATCGAGCCTCGATTCGGTCAGCGCAGCGGCTACTACCCGCTCGGTATCGCCGACGCGCAGGGTCTCTACTTGGTCGTTCCCTACGTGGGCCATCTCGTGGGCGCCCACAATGCGCTTGGGGTCTACCGATGGCTGTTCGTCTTCGTGTTCGCGATCCCGCTGCTCGTGTACCCGCTGATCTTCGATGCGCTGTTCGGCTCGGTGCTTCTCGCGCTCGCGGCACCGTTGGCGCTCTTGGCACTGGTAGGAGCGCAGGCGCCGGAGGACGCAGTGGTCCTCGCAACATGGCCGGTGTACGCCTTGGTGCCGTTGCTGTTCTTGCTCGCCCGCCGCTGGACGCGCCTCACGCCGTGGGCGCTGCTGGGTGTGACGCTCCTCGCCGGCTTGGCGACCAACGTGCGCGAAGGCGCCGGTCTGCCGATAGTCCTATCGGCGCTTCTGCTGGTGTTCCTCAACCGGAGGCACTTGGGGGCGACTCGTGGGCTTGCGCTCGCGGTTGCGATGATCGTGGTGTACATGCTGCCGGGCTGGGGCACGGCGGCGCTTTGGCACCATGAGCGAGGCCACATCGCCAATCCCTATCTGCGTGATCAGGCGATCGTCCACCAGTCCCGGTGGCATCAACTTGTGCTCGGACTCTCCTTCCCCGGCAACAACTATGGAGTGCCGCGTCATGAAGACCGGTCTGGCTATGCGGAAGACC
>DATFZP010000147.1:0-3177 GCA_035314405.1 Solirubrobacteraceae bacterium
AGCGCCCCGACGAGCAGGCGCGCCGGGACACGGAGGAGTTCATCGCCAAGTACTCCAGGCGCCCGGGCACCACCAGGCGTGCGGGCACGGCGGCCGGTAGGCGGGCACGCACCGGCGGTGAAGGCAGGACGGCCCCACCCGCCAGAGGCACGGCCAAGGGCCGGGCGAGCAAGGCCCCGATCGCGAAATAGCCCGAGCGCCGGCGGCCCGGAGGGAATATCGTGGAGGCGATGTCCCCGCTGTTCTCGATCGCCCACGTCTCCCCGTATCCGTGGGAGGCCGAGGACAACGAGCTCAACATCCACGTCAGGCTGACGGCGACGGAGCTCTCCCGGCGGGGGCATCGCGTGCTGATAGTGGCCCCCTCGCGCTCGCAGGAGCGGGTGAGGGCCTCGCGCAAGGCGCTGCGTGCGGCCAGGAGCACCCCAGCGAGCCTGCTGGAGGGGACCGACGGCGGCACTCCACGGGTGATCGCCGTCGGTGAGGTCCTCGACGTCGTCGCCGGTGCCCGACGGCGGGGACCGGCCCTGCCGATCGACGTCGCCCGCACGGTGGAGGAGCTGCTGAGCATCGTCGAGCTCGACTTCGTCCACGTGCACGAGCCGTTCGCGCCGAGCACCTCCAACGCGGCCCTGCGCTACTCCCGGGCGCTGAACGTCGGCTCCTTCCACTCCTCCTCGGAGCGACTGCTCTCCACGCTGCTGGCGCGCCGCTTCGTGGAGAGCTTCTTCGGACGTCTGGACGCCCGCACGGCGAGCACCCCCGCCACGGCCGCGCTGATGGATCGCTACTTCCCGGGCGACTACCAGCTCGTGGGGGACGGGGAGCAGGCCGCGGACCGCCTCGAGACGATCTACTGCGGGCTTGCCGCCCGCCGGCACGCGACCGCGGGAGACCCGGCGCTGAAGGAGCGCCTCGCGCAGCGGCCGCTGATCGACGTCGACCTGCACATGCACACCGACCACTCCTACGACTGCGCCACCCCGGTCGAGGTCCTGCTCGCCACCGCCCGCGAGCAGGGGCTCGGGGCGATCGCCGTCACCGACCACAACGAGATCTCGGGCGCCCTCGAGGCGCGGGAGCGGGCCGAGGCGTTCGGGGTGAAGGTGATAGTCGGGGAGGAGGTCAAGACGGCAGGGCAGGGGGAGGTGATCGGGCTGTTCATCCAGGAGAAGATCCCCCGGGGCCTCACCCTCCAGGAGACCGTCGCGGAGATCAGGCGCCAGGAGGGGGTCGTCTACGTGCCCCACCCCTTCGACCGCATGCACTCCGTGCCCGACTACGAGCATCTCCTGACGATCCTCGACGAGGTCGACGCGATCGAGATCTTCAACCCTCGCGTGGCGATCGGGGCCTTCAACGAGGAGGCCGCGAGGTTCGCGGCCAAGTACCGCATCCCCGCCGGCGCCGGGTCGGACTCGCACGTGGCCCAGGGGCTGGGCTCGGTGAGGATCCGGATGCGGGACTTCGACGGGCCCACCGAGTTCATGCAGTCGCTGCGGGACGCGGAGATCCTCACCCGGCCCTCGTCCCTGCTCTACGTGCAGGCGCTGAAGTTCCTGCAGACCCGCGCGACGCCCCGCTCGGCCCGGCGGGCGAGCAAGGCTCGCCGCCTCAGACGCGTCCGGCGGGCATCGGCCGGTGGCGGTCGGAGGTAGCCGAAAGCGCAACTACTGATGCACCGTCAAGGACAAGACGACGTGCCGTCTAATCCCTCGGGGTCGATGCCGGTGACCGATGACCAGATCCGCGAGAAGTACCTCGAGCGCGCCATCCGTGAGCTGAACACCCTCACTCGCGAACTCCAGGCGTGCCCGCACTGCCCGCGGGGAAACCTGATGCCGGTGTTGGGCTCGGGCCATCCCCAGGCCGACGTGATGCTGCTGAAGTACTCGCCGCTGCCGGCGGAGATCGAGGAGGGGGTGGCCTTCTACGGCCGGGCCGGCACGGCCCTGATGAAGTCGCTCAAGCGGCTCTCGATCGATCCTCTCGCCGTCTACGGCACGCTCTGCGTGAAGTGCCCGCTCAGCGACGCGTCGCTCGCCGACTTCGCGTGTGTCGCCCGGGTCGTCCAGGAGATCGCGATCGTCCAGCCGAAGATCGTCGTGGTCATGGGCCCTGACGCCCTGGCGGCGCTGGGCGACATGGACATCCCGCTCGCACGCCCGCTCGAGCAGCGCCTCGGACAGATCCAGCAGCTGACCCCGACGATCGACGCGCTGTACGTGCCCGACATCGACGGGTCGCTGGACGAGCAGGAGGCCAAGCGCGAGTTCTGGTCGGCCTTTCGGTCGCTCGGGGAGTGGTACGAGGGCCAGCCGCCCTACTGAAGCACGAGCACGATCTTGCCGAGCTTGCCTCCCGCGGCGAAGCGCTCGTATGCCTCGGCGGCCTGTAGGAGGGGGAACGTCGCCGCGATCGGCACCCGCAGCTCGCCGGCCGCGAACAGCGGCAGGACGTGGCGCTCGAGCAGGCGGGCCGCGAGCGCCTTCTCCTCGAGGGGCCTGCTGCGCAGCGTCGACCCGTGGATCCGTGCCCGCTTGCCCATCAGCGCCAGCAGGTTCAGCTCGGCCGTGACACCGGCGGACACGCCGATGACGGAGATCCTTCCCCCGGTCGCGAGCGCGTCGAGGTCGGCGGGGAGGTTGGGCGCGCCGACGAGCTCGAGGATCACGTCGTACGGCCCGTGCTCGGCGGCCTCCTGCGGATCGATCGCGCTCGCGCCAAGCTCTGAGACCCCCGGGCGCAGCTCCGCCGAGCGCACGGTGGCGGTCACCCTCGCCCCGAGGGCCTTCCCCAGCTGGATCGCCGCGGTGCCCACTCCCCCGGCGCCGCCGTGCACGAGCAGGCGCTCGCCGGGCTGCAGCCCCGCCTGGGTGAAAAGCGCGTCGTGGGCGGTGGTGAAGACCTCGGGCAGACCGCCCGCCGCCGGCCAGTCGAGCTCCGGGGGGATCGGCATCAGCTGGCGCTCGTGGACGGTCATCAGCTCGGCCTGTCCGCCACCTCCCACCAGCGCCATCACGCGGTCGCCGATCGCGAACCGCTCGGCGCCAGGCCCGAGGGCGGTCACCTCGCCGGCGAGCTCGAGTCCGGGGATGTCCGCCGGCGAGCCCGTGGGCGCCGGATACAAGCCCCGCCGCTGCATCATGTCGGCGCCGTTGAGCCCGGCGGCGCGAA
>DATFZP010000148.1:0-5918 GCA_035314405.1 Solirubrobacteraceae bacterium
GACGAAGGGCACGGTCAACACGATCGTCGACTACGTCGACCTGCTCGCCGGGCTCGCGCTCGCGGCGGGGATGATCACGGTGTCGCTCAATGCCCAGCGCGTCGGGTTGCTCACACGCTGGATGGGGGTCCTCGGGATGGCCACCGCGCTGTTGATCTTCCTTCCCATCGGCGGCGCCGAGCTGCAGGTCATCCCTTCGTTCTGGATGGTCATGATGGGGATCCTGCTGGTGGGGCGCTGGCCGAACGGCGACCCTCCCGCCTGGGCCTCCGGCGAAGCCCGGCCGTGGCCGTCGGCGGCCGTCCAGCGGGCCGCCCGGCGGGGCGAGCCGGCCCCCGTGGCCGCCGGCAACGGGACCGTGCCCGCCCCCTCTCGTCCGACCCGGTCGAGCCCGGGGGGCAAACGCCGGCGCAAGCGGGGCTCGCGCGGCTGAGGGGCCCTGCGGAGGGCCGCGGCGGTGGGCACGTCGGGGTGGTGACGTGTCGGCGCCTGGGCTATAGAGTCGTCCCATGAGCACCGGAGTCGTCCCATGAGCAGCGCAGGCGCGTCGGAGGACGGGGGGGAGGAGCTCGACCGCGAGCTGGCCGGCCTGCTCGACGTCGAACGATTCGACCCTCCCGCCGAGTTCCGCCGGCAGGCCCTGCTGAGCGACCCCGAGGTCTACGAGAGGGCCGCCGCGGACCCACAGGCGTGGTGGGCCGAGCAGGCCGAGAAGCTCGACTGGTTCCGCCGCTGGGACACGGTGCTCGACGACTCCAACCCTCCCTTCTACAAGTGGTTCGTGGGGGGCACCCTCAACGTCTCACACAACTGCCTCGATCGCCACGTCCTCGAGGGCCGGGGAGATCGCATCGCCCTGCACTGGCGGGGCGAGGAGGGGGAGGAGCGGGAGATCACCTACGCGGCCCTGCTCGAGGAGGTCCAGCGGCTGGCAAACGCGCTGAAGGGTCTCGGCGTAGGAAAGGGGGACGTAGTCGGGATCTACCTCCCGATGATCCCCGAGGTGGTCGTGGCGATGCTCGCCTGCGCCCGCATCGGGGCGCCCCACAACGTCGTCTTCGGCGGTTTCTCCGCGGAGGCGGTCCGCGAGCGGATGGAGTTCTCGGCGGCGAAGATCCTGATCACGGTTGACGGGGCCGCCCGCAAGGGCAGGACCGCCGCCGTGAAGGACCGGGTCGACGAGGTGATGGGGGACCTGCCCACGCTCGAGCGGATCGTCGTCGTGCGCAGCAAGGGGGTCCCCTGCCGTATGCAGGAGGGACGGGACGTCTACTACGAGGAGATCCTCGCCGCCGCCGAGGCCGACTGCCCGGCGGAGCCGCTGGACTCCGAGCACCCGCTGTTCATCCTCTACACCTCCGGGTCGACCGCCAAGCCGAAGGGGATCCTGCACACGACGGGCGGCTACCTGACGGGCGTCTCGGCCACCCACCGGTACGTGTTCGACCTCAAGGACGCCACCGACACCTACTGGTGCGCGGCTGACGTCGGGTGGATCACGGGCCACTCCTACATCGTCTACGGGCCGCTCGCCAACTGCGCCACCTCGGTGATGTGGGAGGGCGCTCCGGACTATCCCCACAAGGGGATCTGGTGGGAGCTCGTCGAGCGCTACCGCGTCAGCATCCTGTACTGCGCCCCCACTGCGATCCGGGCCGCCATCAAGTGGGGAGCCGGATGGCCGAACAGGTACGACCTCTCCTCCCTGCGGCTGCTGGGCTCGGTGGGCGAGCCGATCAACCCTAAGGCCTGGCTGTGGTACCACAAGGTGATCGGCTCGGAACGGTGTCCGATCGTCGACACGTGGTGGCAGACGGAGACCGGCGCGATCATGATCACGCCCCTGCCCGGGATCACCGCCACCAAGCCCGGGTCGGCCGCCAACCCGTTCCCCGGGGTCAGCGCCGCCGTCCTCGACGAGTCCACCGGCGAGCCGATCGCCGAGGGGCAGGGCCTGCTCGTCCTCACCCAGCCGTGGCCGTCGATGCTCCGCACCCTCTACCGCGAGGACAAGCGCTTCGTGGAGACCTACTTCAGCCGCTTCGGCAGGGAGACCTATCTCGTCGGCGACGCCGCCCGTCGCGACCGTGACGGGTACCTGTGGGTGATCGGCCGCATCGACGACGTCGTGAACGTCTCCGGCCATCGGCTCTCCACAGCCGAGGTGGAGTCGGCGATCGTCGCCCATCCCGATGTCGCCGAGGCCGCCGTCATCGGCCAGCACGACGAGGACAGCGGCCAGGCGATCGTCGCCTTCGTGACCCTCCAGGGAGAGCTCCGGGGAGACGACGGGACCGTGGAGGGGATTCGCGCGACGGTGGCCGAGCGGATCGGAAAGTTCGCCCGCCCAAAGCGGATCATCTGGTCGGAGGACCTGCCCAAGACGCGCTCCGGGAAGATCATGCGGCGGCTGCTGCGCGACATCGCCGAGGGCCGCGCCCTGGGAGACGTCACCACCTTGCGCGATCCGGCGGTGATGTCCCAGCTGCAGGACCAGGTGAACGAGCTCCAGGCTCAGGGCGAATGACCCTTCGGCAGGGCGGCCGGCGTTCTTATCCGTTCCTTCGGTTCCGCTGATCGCTCCGTTAGGGTCCGGGAGGAGGCTGACCCTCACCGGGGTCCCACGGGCGCCTCGCCCTCGTGACCTTCCAAGCCCAAGGAGAGTCATCTTGTCGGGTCCAGCCGTCTCCCCAGCGCACGACCCGCCCGGCCCGCCGCGGTCCGGACCGGCGATCCAGACCACCGGCCTGACCAAGCGCTTCGGCGAGCGCACGGCCGTGGACGGCGTCGACCTGGTGGTGCCGCGGGGCTCGGCATTCGGGTTCCTCGGGCCGAACGGGGCCGGTAAGACGACGATGATCCGGATGCTGCTCGGCCTCACCCATGCGAGCTCGGGCCAGATGAGCCTCCTCGGGCACCCCGTCCCGGCTGATCGTGCCGTGGCGCTCCAGCGGGTCGGGGCGATCGTCGAGGATCCCCGCTTCCACCCCTACCTCTCCGGCCGGGAGAACCTGAGCATCATCGCCGCCGCACGCTCCCCGGCCGCCGCCGCACGCATCGACCCGGCGCTGCAGCGGGTCGGTCTGAGGGAGCGGGCCGATGAGAAGGTCAAGGGCTACTCGCTCGGGATGCGCCAGCGCCTCGGGGTGGCCCGCTGCCTGCTCGCGGACCCCCTCCTGCTGATCCTCGACGAGCCCACCAATGGCCTCGATCCGGGCGGCATCCAGGAGTTCCGGGAGATGATCCGAGCGATGGTCGAGCAGGAGGGGAGGACCGTGTTCATCTCCTCCCACCTCCTCGACGAGGTCGAAAAGATCTGTGACGCCGCTGCGATCGTCGACCGCGGCAAGGTGATCACGCAGGGTCCGATCGCGGAGCTCGCCGAAGGCGAGGCCCGCCGTGAGCTGATCGTGGGCGTGGACGACCCCGACCGGGCGATCACCGTGTTGCAGGGCCTCCAGCAGGTGCGGGAGGCTCGCCGCTCGGACGAGGGGCTGCGGGTGGTGCTCGCGGGCGGGCCGGAGATGGCCGCCGAGGTCAACTCGCAGCTGGTCTCCGCCGGGCTCAGGGTGATGCGCCTGGAGCCCGTCCGCCACAGCCTCGAGCAGCGCTTCCTGGAGGTCACCTCGCGGCTGGACGAGACGCCCGAGGAGGTGCGGACATGAACGCCGTGGCGGTGCGGATGTTCGACGCCGACCTGCTCAAGCTGCGCAAGCGCCGCGGCACTCTCGCATGGGTGCTCGTCCTCGCCCTCGCCCCCCTAGTGATCCTCTACACCGTCAAGGCGATCCAGCACTCCTCCACCCCCACCCAGAACGGCCCCGCCGGGGGCACCCCCGGCTTCACCGACGGGCTGCGTCTGCTGTGCCTGTTCTTCGGACCCCTGGCCGCCGTGCTCGTGGGCGTCGAGGCGGGCACCGGCGATGCCTCGGCTGGCGTCTTTCGGGACCTCGTCGTGACGGGTCGCTCCCGGGTGGCGCTGTTCGCATCCCGAGTCCCCGCGGCCCTGGCGGTGTGCTGGACGGTGATGCTGATCGGCTACGGGATCATCCTGCTCGGCACCTACTCGCTCGCCGGCAACCTCCCGACCCCCGACGCGGCCCTGGTCCTCAACGGCCTCGCGTTCACGCTGATGGCCACGGGCGTGGTCTGCGTGGTGGCTGTGGGCTTCGCCTCGCTGACGACCTCCAAGGCGGCGTCGATCACCGCCCTGATCGCCTGGCAGCTCGTGGCGAGCCCTCTGATCGCCAACATCAGCTCGCTCGGCTCGGCCCGCGACGGCGTCCTCAGCCAGGCGATCGCCCACTTCAGCCCCGTCCACGTCAGCGACAGGGGCGGAAACGTGGCGATGGGGCAGGGCACGGGCGTGCTCGTAATCCTCGTCTGGGTCGCCCTCTTCCTCGCCCTCGGCGCCTGGCGAACGCGCACGATGGACACCTGAGGCGATCCCGACCGGCGGCCCGCTGGAGCGGGCCCGACCAGCTCCGCCGCCCGCCTTCCAGCGGGCGGCGGGCGCTCTCACACCTTCCCGCTATCAGACCTTGCGGTGCTCGGGCACCCAGGAACCGTCGTCGTGGCGGCTGAAGTCCTGGAAGAGGCCCGGAGCCTCGGCCTGCATTATCCGGGCGACCCTGTCGAACACCAGCCTCAGCTCCTCCTCGGCCCCGTCGGCGGTGCGCATCTCGATCACGTGCCGCAGCGCGCGAACGTTCGCCGTCCACACGATGTCTGTGCTCAGCCCGATCGGAGCGAGGCGTCGCAGGGCCGAGGTGACCTCCTTCTTGACGTGGAACGGGACGCCCTCCCCGTCGATCCCGAGCTCCGCGGCGGCGCTGATCTGGAACTCCTCGAGCTGCTCCACGATCGAGAGCACCTGCTCTCGCACCGGCTCGAGCGCCGGGGGGACGCGGAAGCCGATGTCCGTCAGGCGCACGTAGCGCAGGCTCTCCTGGCTGAAGGCGGAGCCGGCGCGATGCCTGACGAGCTCATGAGTGAAGGTTCTACTCACGTTCCGGAACACGAACGAGTAGTTGGCGTGCTCCAGCACGCTCCCGTGGGCCGAGCGGAGGATGTTGGCGAAGTACTCCCGCTGGTCGCTCCTCACCTTCGTCACGTTGGGGTTCAGCCCCGGCTCCCAGCTGCGGTAACAGGCGCGTCCGCCGAACTCCACGAGCAGCTCCCCGTCATTGCGCTCCCCCGGCTCCGGCTCCGCTCTTCGCTGCAGCCACCCCTCTCCGCCGACGTCCTCCAGGTACGCCCGCATCCCGTCGAGATCGACCGACGGGCGGGCTATCAGGAAGACCGCTGGGCTCGTCTGATGCATCGGGCGGACGATCCTACATACCGGGCCGGGCGGCCTCCTACGCCGGCTCGACGGAGTCCTCATACACTGCCCCCATGGGTGCATCCGGCAGCGACGACGGGGCTCCGATGATCGTCGAAGCCACCGACCTGACGCGCCGCTACGGCGAAGGCGAAGCGACCGTCGATGCGCTCGCGGGGGTCACCGTCGACTTCCCCGCCGGCCGCTTCGCTGCGATCATGGGGCCGTCGGGATCGGGCAAGTCGACGCTCATGCACATCCTCGCGGGGCTCGACACCCCCACCTCGGGCACGGTCCGCATCGCCGGCGTGGAGCTCACCCGGCTGAACGACCGTCAGCTCACAGAGCTGCGCAGGGAACGGATCGGGTTCATCTTCCAGACCTTCAACCTGCTCCCCGTCCTCTCCGCCGAGGAGAACATCCTCCTGCCGCTGTCGATCGCCGGGCGCAAGCCCGATCCGGAGTGGTTCGAGCTTCTCGTGGACACCGTCGGCATCCGCGACCGGCTGTCCCACCGCCCGGCGGAGATGTCCGGAGGACAGCAGCAGCGGGTGGCCGTCGCCCGGGCCCTGATCTCGCGTCCCTCGGTCGTGTT
>DATFZP010000149.1:0-6353 GCA_035314405.1 Solirubrobacteraceae bacterium
TGGCCCCTTCACGGACCTCTGCCGGGGCCCCCACGCGCCGAGCACGAAGACGGTGGGCGCCTTCAAGCTCAACTCCGTCGCGGGCGCCTACTGGCGCGGGGACTCGACGCGGACGATGCTCACCCGGATCTATGGGACGGCGTTCTTCTCCAAGGCGGCGCTCGGGGAGCATCTCGAGAGGATCGAGCAGGCCCGCGCCCGTGACCACCGCAAGCTCGGGCGGGAGCTCGAGCTCTTCATGTTCTCCGAGCTCTCCCCGGGCAGCCCGTTCTGGAAGCCGGCGGGGGTGACGATCTGGAACGCCCTCACGGAGCTGTGGCGCACGGAAAACCTGGCCCGCGGCTATCGCGAGGTCAGGACGCCGATCCTCTACGACGCGGAGCTGTGGAAGCAGTCGGGGCACTGGGAGAAGTACAAGGACAACATGTACTTCACCGACGTGGAGGGGCGCCCGATGGGCCTGAAGCCGATGAACTGCCCCGCCCACATCCAGATCTACGCCGACGAGCGGCGCTCCTACCGCGATCTGCCGGTGCGCTACAGCGAGGCCGGCCTGGTCCACCGCCACGAGCCGAGCGGAGTTCTGCACGGGCTGCTGAGGGTCCGCCACATCACCCAGGACGATGCCCACATCTTCTGCACCGACGATCAGGTCCAGGACGAGGTGGTGCAGTGCCTGAGGTTCGGCTTCGATCTCTACGCCCGCTTCGGAATCGAGCCGCGGCTGGAGCTCTCGACCCGTCCCGAGCAGCGCATCGGCAGCGACGAGATGTGGGATCGCGCGGAGGGGGCGCTCGCCGGGGCGCTGAGCGCCGAGGGCCTGGAGTACGAGCTCAACCCCGGGGACGGCGCCTTCTACGGACCCAAGATCGACCTGCACATGACCGACTCGATCGGCCGCTCCTGGCAGCTCGGCACGGTGCAGCTGGACCACTCGATGCCCGAGCGCTTCGACCTGCACTACACCGGCGCCGACAACGCCGAGCACCGCCCCGTGATGATCCACCGGGCCCTGCTCGGCTCCTTCGAGCGGTTCATCGGCATCCTGATCGAGCACTACGCCGGCGAGTTCCCCCTGTGGCTCGCGCCCGTTCAGGCGATCGTGCTGCCGGTCTCTGACCGCTTCGGCGACTACGGCGCCGCCGTCGCCGAGCGCCTGCGCGAGGAGGGGGTCCGCGTGGAGCTCGATGGGCGCAGCGAGTCGATCGGCCGCAAGATCCGGGACGCCGAGCTGCGCAAGATCCCGTTCATGCTGATCGTGGGAGACAGGGAGCAGCGCGAGGGCGGGGTGTCGGTGCGGGAGCACCGCGAGGGGGACGTGGGAATGGTCGCGGTCTCGGAGTTCTCCGAGCGGCTTCTCGGCGAGCTATACTCCCCGGCATTGAAACCGGGCAAATCCTCAAGGCGCCACGCCTAATCGCTTGACGCACGGTCACCTCAGCTAGTGCCGGTTCCCCGCAGGTTCGACCGTCGCCCGCCGGAGCGGGACACGACGAGGATCAACGAGCGGATTCGCGTGCCCGAGGTGCGCCTGATCGACGACGAGGGGAAGCAGATCGGCGTGCTCAAGACCGCCGAGGCGCTCCAGTTCGCCCAGGAACGGGAACTCGACCTCGTGGAGGTCGCCCCGGAGGCCCGCCCGCCCGTCTGCCGGGTGCTCGACTACTCCAAGTACAAGTACGAGCAGGCCCAGAAGGTGAAGCAGGCCCGCAAGCACCAGCAGCAGATAACGGTCCGCGAGATCAAGTTCCGCCCGAAGATCGCCGAGCACGACTACGACACCAAGAAGCATCACGTCGAGCGCTTCCTCCGCCACAAGGACAAGGTCAAGGTCACGATCATGTTCAGGGGCCGGGAGGTCACCCATCCCGAGCGGGGGACGGCGATCCTCGACCGCCTCGCGGACGAGCTCTCCGAGCTGGGTGTCGTCGAGCAGCGCCCGATGCAGGAAGGGCGCAACATGACGATGATGATGGCTCCCTCCAAGGCCGTCCTCGCGGGACGGCTCGACGGCGAACACCCGACCGGGGGTGGCGCGCCCGACGCGTCCGCCCAGGTGCCCGCTCCCGCTCCGGCCGAGGGCTCCCCTCCCGCCGAGGTCTCAGCCCCGCCCGAGGACCCTGCCCAGGCCGAGGGCTCAACCCCGGCCGAGGACCCGGCCCCGCCCGAGGACGCCGCTCCGGCCGAGGTCTCAGCGCCGGCCGAGGGTGCCGTCGAGGCCGAGGACCCTGCCGCGGCCGAGGGCCCCGTCGAGGCCGGCGAGCGGGCCACGGGCACGACCGTGCCATAATCATCTGCTCGCGATCATGCCCAAGATGAAGACACACTCCGGCGCCAAGAAGCGCTTCAAGGTGACCGGCGGCGGAAAGGTCCGCGGCCGGCACGCCTTCACGAGCCACATGCTCGAGCACAAGTCGCCCAAACGCAAGCGTGCGCTGGGCCGTCCGGCGATCATGTCCGACGTGGACGTGCCGAGGATCAAGAGGATGCTGGGGGTGGGCGACAGATGACGCGGGTCAAGCGTTCCGTCCACGCCCGCAAGAAGCGCCGTGCCACGCTCGAGCTGACGAAGGGCTTCCGGGGAGAGGCCCACTCCAACTACAAGCGGGCGAAGGAGGCCCTGCTGAAGGCCGACGCCTACGCCTACAGGGACCGGCGCAACCGCAAGCGCGACTTCCGCAGGCTGTGGATCACCCGCATCAACGCGGCCGCCCGCCAGAACGGGATGAGCTACTCCCGGTTCATGCACGGTCTGGCCGTGGCCGGGGTCGAGCTCGACCGCAAGGTCCTCGCCGACATCGCCGTCCGCGACGCCGAGACCTTCCGACGTTTTGCCGAGGTCGCCCGCGAGGCGTCGGCTGCCTGATCACCGCCCGCCGGCGGTGGCGGCAAATCGACATCGACAGCCTCCCGGGCGTCGCTCCTGCAAGGAACGGCGCCCTTTTTCTTGTCCCCGACACCAGCCACCATCCCCAACACCAGCCACCATCGAGGATCAAACCGAGCAGATGAGCCAGATCGCATCCCAGCAGAACCCCAGGCTCCGGTCGCTGCGCCGGCTGCGGGGCAAGCGTGAGCGGGCGCGCAGAGGAGCCTTCCTGGCCGAGGGAGAGGACCTGATCGCGGCGGCCGGGCGTGCCGGGCGGCAGGCGCTCGAGGGATACCGGCTGACCGGCACGACGCTCGGCGGACCGGGCTTCGTGGAGGTCGCCCCGGCGGCGCTGGCGAGCGTCTCCACGCTCGGCTCGGGGACGCGGGTGATGGCGGTCTACGAGCAGTTGTGGAGCGAGCCGGCGGGTCCGCTGTGCGTCTATCTGCACGGCGTCGGGGATCCCGGGAACGTCGGCACTGTGCTGCGCTCGGCCGAGGCGTTCGGAGCCTCCTCCGTGGCGCTCGGGCCCGGCTGCGCCGACCCGCACTCGCCGAAGGCGGTGCGCGCGAGCATGGGGGCGATCTTCACCGTCCCGCTCGCCCGTGCCGAGGCCGTGGCGGAGCTGCCGGGGGAGCGGATCGCGCTGGTGGCGGGCGCACCGGAGGCGCTGTCGGCGCCGAGCGAGCCGCGGGACGGCGCGATCACGCTGCTCGTCGGCGCCGAGCGCGAGGGGCTTGCGCCCGAGGTGCTCGCCGCCTGCGAGCGGACCGCGCGGATCCCCATCGCCACGGAGTCGCTGAATGCCGCGATGGCCGCCACGGTGGCTCTGTACGAGGTCACGCGCCGACCATCTAGGGTGCCCGCGTCATGATCGAACGGATCGAGCAGCTGCGTGCGGAGGCCGAGGCGGCGATCGCCTCGGCAGGATCGACCGAGGCGCTGGAGGAGCTGCGGGTCGGCTACCTCGGGCGCAGGGCGGAGCTGCCCCGGCTCCTGCGTGGCGTCTCCGAGCTGCCCCCCGAGCAGCGGGGGGCGGTCGGCAAGGCGGCCAACGAGGCCCGGCAGGCGCTCGAGGCGATGATCGCCGCGCGCGCCCAGTGGCTCGCCGCGTCCGAGCTCGAGCACGACCTCGGAGCCGACGCCGTCGACGTGACCCTCCCCGGAGGGCCCCCACAGTCGATCGGGGGCCTGCACGTCCTCACGAGCACCCGCCGCGAGCTCGAAGACATCTTCCTCGGCCTCGGGTTCACCGTCATGGAGGGTCCCGAGGTGGAGAGTGTGCACTACAACTTCGACGCGCTCAACCACGCTCCCACGCATCCCGCACGGGCACGGACCGACACCTTCTACCTCTCCGGGGAGCTCGTGCTGCGAACCCACACCTCGCCGATGCAGGTGCGTGCGATGGAGGCCCACCCGCCGCCGCTCTACGTGGTGATCCCCGGCCGTGTCTACCGCCCCGACTCCGACGCCACCCACACGCCCCAGTTCCACCAGATCGAGGGTCTCGCAGTCGACGAGGACATAACCCTGTCGGATCTGAAGGGCACGCTGTTGGAGTTCGCCCGGGCGGTCTTCGGGGAGGACAGGGACATCAGGCTGCGACCGCACTTCTTTCCCTTCACGGAGCCGAGCGTGGAGATCGACGTGTCGTGCTTTCACTGCTCCGGGAGGGGCTTCCTGCCCGATGGCTCCCGCTGCCACCTGTGCAAGGGCGAGGGCTGGCTGGAGGTCCTCGGCGCCGGGGAGGTCGATCCCAACGTCTACGCCCACGTGCCCACGACCGCCGCGAACGCCCCCGGGTATGACCCGGAGAAGGTCCAGGGGTTCGCCTGGGGCCTGGGGATCGAGCGGATCGCGATGCTCAGGCACGGGATCCCCGACCTGCGCCTGTACTTCGAGAACGACATCCGCTTCCTGGAGCAGTTCGGATGAGGGTGCCCCTTCCCTGGCTGCGCGACTACTGCGACCCCCGGCTCGATGCAGACGGGATCGAGGAGCGGCTGACGATGACCGGGACGAAGGTCGAGGCCATCGATCGCCACGGCGTCGCCTCTCCCGATCACTTCGTGGTCGGGCGCGTCCTCGCCGCCGAGTCCCATCCCGACGCCGACCGCCTGCGGGTCTGCACCGTCGATCTCGGCGAGGGCGACGCAGGCGCAGCCACGATCGTGTGCGGCGCGCCCAACGTGGCCGCCGGCCAGACGGTCGCCGTCGCCCGCCCCGGCGCCGTGATGCCGGGAGGGGAGACGATCGGCCGGGCCAAGCTGCGGGGTGTCGTCTCCGAGGGGATGATCCTGTCCGCACGCGAGCTCGACCTGGGATCGGATCCCACCCACTCCGACGGCATCCTCGTGCTCGACGAGCTGCTCGCACCCCAGTCCCCGCTCCTGCCGGGGACGGCGCTCGAGGAGGTGCTCCCGATCGCAATCGAGGTGCTGGAGCTCGAGATCACCCCCAACCGACCCGACTGCCTCGCCGTCTACGGGGTCGCCCGCGAGCTGCACGCTGCCAGCGGCGCGCCGCTTGGGGCGCCTCCGTGGCTCGGCGATCACGGCTCCGAGGGTCCGCCGGAGGGGGTGCAGGTGGAGGTGCGCTGCCCGGATCTGTGCCCTCGCTTCACCGCCCGCGTGTTCGAGTCGGTGACCGTCGGGGACTCTCCGCTGTGGCTGCAGTGGCGGCTGCTGGCGGCCGGACAGAGGCCGATCAACAACGTCGTCGACGTCACCAACTACGTGATGCTGCTGACGGGCCAGCCGATGCACGCGTTCGACCTCGACCGCGTGGCCGGGGCGCGGCTGACGGTGCGCCGGGCGCACGACGGCGAGCGCGTCGAGACGCTCGACGGCCAGACCCGTGTCCTCGACGGGGAGATGGTCGTGATCGACGACGCCGAGGGCCCCACCTCGATCGCCGGCGTGATGGGAGGGGCCCGCTCGGAGGTCCAGCCCGACACCACCCGCGTGCTGCTCGAGGCGGCCACCTGGAGCGGTCCCAACATCCACCGCACCTCGTGGGCCCTCGGGCTGCGCAGCGAGGCCTCCAATCGCTTCGAGAAGGGCCTCCAGCCCGAGCAGTGCCTGCACGCCCAGGCGGCGGCCTGCGGCCTGCTGGCAGAGATCTCCGGGGCGAGGCTGACCCCCGGGACCGTCGACGTCGGCGCCGATCCTCCGCCCCCGCGGCGGATCCGCCTGCGCGAGGCCCGCGTGGAGGCGATCCTCGGCGTCCCCGTCGCCCGCGAGCGTCAGGCGGAGATCCTCCAGGCGCTGGACTTCGCCACCGAGGACGCCGACGACGGGCTCGAGGTGAGCGTCCCGGCGCTGCGCCGAGGGGACGTCACCCGGGAGATCGACCTGATCGAGGAGGTTGCCCGGATCGACGGTCTCGAGCGCCTGCCCGCCACACTCCCGGCGCGCAGGGGGGCGGCCGGCAGGCTGACCCACGCCCAGCGGGTCCGCCGGGCGGCGGAGGACGCGATGGT
>DATFZP010000150.1:0-3585 GCA_035314405.1 Solirubrobacteraceae bacterium
CGCCGGCCGCGATCACCTGACGCGCGCTCCCCGAGCCGCCGATCGTGTTTTCGCTCGCGCCTTCTCCGATCTGGACGTCGTTGGCATCGTTTCCGAGCGCTGCGCTGCCGTTCACACCGGTGCCGATGAGGTTGCCTTCGACGCGGTTCCTCCTGGTCCCGACGCCGAAGATGCCGACGCACTTGTGGCGGTTGCCCGAACACACGTTGCGTTCGGCCGGACCGGCACCGCCGAGCGTGTTCTCTTCCGCCCCTTCCTTGATCATCACGCCGTCCTGGTTGGAGATCGCGCTGTTCCCGGTGGGGTCGGTGCCGATGTAGTTGCCCGCCACAACGTTGTCCTTCGTGCCGCTCCCGGCGATGCGGACTCCAACCGCGTTGCCCGAGATCACGTTGCGCGAGGTGGCGCCGTTCGGGCCGCCGATCGTGACGAACGAAGCGCCCGGGTCGAGTTCGACTCCCCACGTGTTGGGCAGCGCCGAGGTGCCGTCGTTGCCGATGTAGTTGGCTTGCAGGAGCGCTCCGGAGCCCGCTTCGGTGATCCTGATCCCCGTAGACCAATCGGTGATCTGCAGCCCGCGCACCCTGTCTTCGCCGCCTTCCAGCAGGAGCCCCGCCGAGCCGGCGGGCGCGCCTGCGCCATCGAGTCGGATCAGCGGCGTGCCCGAGTAGCCGGGCTGGGTCGTTGCGTCGATGCTGACGGCAGTCCCGGTGATCGAAGGAAGCGCGGAGGAGGGGCTGATCGTCGCCTGACCGGAACCGATCGAGAAATCGATGGCGACGGCGCAGCAGGGGGCGGCGTTCGCTTCTTCGATTGCCTGCCGCAGGGAGCCGGGGCCCGCGTTGCTCGTGTTCGTCACCGTGAACGATCCCGCGAAGGCGGGGGCGCTCGCCGGCCCGGCTGCGAGAGCCGCGCAGGCGAGTGCCGCCAGTGCCGGCAGCAACGCGAGCCTCACCCGGCGCGATCCACCGGCGCGCCCCACGAGGCTCTCCGAACACGAGGATGGATCGTGCGGGCGATTCATGGCAGATCTACGCTGCTACGGCGACGCCGGCCGGGACGTGGTGCTCGATCGCCAGATCTGCGCTCCAAGGCGAAAAGGGTACCCGGATTCGTGAGCGTCGACGATAAGGGACCGATAATCCGAGCGTATGGCGGTGCTCGCCACGCGGTCTAGATGGCGAAAGCCGCGCCGTCCAGGCTTCTCCTCCCAGCGGGTTGATTCCACAGAGAGGCAACGATGGCGCCCACGACGAGAGAGATACCGAAGTCCGATTGGCGGAGCTACTTCGACGCCTTCAGTCGCGACCTCGATGATCTGCTGGCGACCGTCGAGGTCGACGGCGTTGAAGTGGGCGCTCAGATCGAGGCTGAGCGACCGGTGCTGCGAGGAATCACCTATGACGACGGCGATGACATCGTGGTGATCGGCCTGGACGCATCCGGCGAGGCCGGAGAGGACCTCGAGCGCATCATCTACAGCCCGCAGACGATCTTCCTGCTCACCGGCGATGGCGGCCAAATGGTGTTCGACGTCAAGGATGCCGAGGGGACCCAGACGCTGGTGCGCCTGGAGCCGGTTGGGTGACCGGATCGGTCGGGCGGCGCCCGTGGCGCAGCGCCCAGTCGCAGTCAGGCGGTTCCGATGGGCGCGGCGGGTTTCGAACCTGCGACCTCTCGCGTGTGAAGCGAGCGCTCTCCCACTGAGCTACGCGCCCTTGGGGCCCGATTCTATTCAGGCCGAGTGCGGCGGGGCCTCCAGCGACACCGACGCCTCGCCACGCGGTCGAGTTCTGACATTGCAGCTGGCTCGTCGGGCTCCTCGACGGCAGCGATGCGCGGTCGCGGCGAGCCGCCCAGTGCCCCGCCGTGACACCCGGTCGACCATGTGCCTAGTGAGTTGACGTGGGGCGGTCCTGCTGTATAGAGTGGATGACGGTTGGATCCCTCACACAGAGCGTCCCTCGACCCCTCTCCCCCCGAGGGGCCGGGGGCGCGTGAGGCGAACCAGCTCTCGAGGCGTCAAGGTTGCGGGCGGGAGTGCCGATGTGTTCCCGTGGCCGTGAACGGACAACGCCCTTCCGCGAGCGACCCCGGGGGCTCTGCTGGGCCCACGCGCCCTCGGGCGCTGGGGGCGCTCGGGCTCCTGGACCCCCCCGCTCGGGAATCCTTCGACGGGCTCGCACGGCTCGGCGCCCGTGATCTCCGCGTGCCCGTCTGCCTGATCACGCTGATCGAGGGCGATCGCCACCTCCTGCTCGGCCAGGCTGGCCTTTCCGAGCAGCTGTCCTCGCTGAGGGAGACACCCGTGGCGTACTCCTTCTGCCGTGCGGTCATCGCAAGGCGCGGTCCGCTGGTCCTGGGTGACGCGCGCCTCGATGAGAGGCTCGCGGGCGACCTCGCAGTCAGCGACCTCGGGTTCGTGGCCTACGCAGGGCTTCCTCTGTATCTGGACGGGGAGTGCGTGGGGGCGCTGTCCGCGATCGACACCCGTCCGCGCGAGTGGGCCGACGGGGATCTCACGGGGCTCTCCGGCCTCGCCCGGCTGGCGGCGAACGAGCTCGCCCTCGCAGCTACGGTGTTCGAGCGACACCACCGAGCGGCGACCGACGCGCTGACCGGCCTGCCCAACCGGCGCGCCTGGGATGAGCGGCTCAAGCGCGACCTCGCCTCGGCGCGGCGGCTGGAGCGGCCGGCCACCGTGGCGCTGCTCGACATGGCCGACCTCGAGCGCCACCACGGGGTGGCTGACCTCGGAGCAGGTGACGAGCTGCTCAAGGAGTTCGCACGACGGGCGCTCGCACTACTTCGCGAGGGTGACACCCTCGCGAGATGCGGCAGAGAGCAGTTCGCTGTCCTTCTCCCCGACTGCCCATCGGAGAGCTTCGCCGAGTCGATCCTCGACCGCATTCGGGGGGCGGTGCCTCCCGGTCACAGCTGCTCGGTCGGCTACGCCAGCTGGGACGGCCGGGAGGCGCCCGAACACCTGATGCGGCGAGCCGGCCGGGCGCTCACGCGGGCCAAGGCCATGGGCCGCGACCGGGATGCCTCGTCGAACGGCGGGCCCGCCGGCGTCGTCGTCGCCGCTCACGCCTAGCGCCCCGCGGCTTCGCTGCCGGCTCCTTGGAGCCCGCCCAGGCAGCCTCCCGGGCCGGGCGCCTCGGTTCAGGCGACGGACAGCTGCACGACGAGCAGCGCTGCGATCGACGTGAAGCAGAGGAGGTGGTCGCGGAGGATCGAGCGGGCGAGCTCGCTCTGGTGCGGGGGCGGATCCGAGCGGCCGCCGAGCCGGACCGCGGCGGGAACCGTTCGCGACATCGCCACCGTGATCGGGGGCAGTACGAGGGCCAAAGAGGCCCAGGGAACCCACTCCGTCCCCGTCCCTGAGGCGATCTCCACGATGATCGCCGTGAGCGTGGCGAGCATCGCGGCGGCGACGAGCATGTTCATCGGCCTCGCACGGGTGGTGACCCGGCCGTAGTACCCGGCGATCGAGGCGAGCACTCCCTCGGGCAACTCGCCCTCGTGGCCGATCGCCTGGACGTCGAACATGAGGTCGAACCACAGCACCGCGAGCAGGAAGCC
>DATFZP010000151.1:0-5423 GCA_035314405.1 Solirubrobacteraceae bacterium
GAGACGAGGAGCGCCACGTGGCCGCCCTTCTGGACGACGCTGCCCCCTGCGGGCGCCTGGCTGATCACGAGGCCGGCGGGGACCGAGCTGCTCGATGCCGGCGAGGACGCCGGGTTCAGGCCAACCCGCCTGAGCGCCGCCTTCGCCAGCTGTTCGCTCTGCCCGGTGACATCCGGCACGGTGACGCTCGACTTGGGCGGGAGGAGGAGCAGGACGACCGCGGCGATGATCGCGGCGGCGGCCACGGCGGCCAGAGCCCACCACAGGGCCCGCCGGCGGCGGCGGTCCGGCGAGGGTTCTTCCCCATCCTCGCCGGGCTGCGCGACCATCAGGGTGCCCGCAGCGGGCGGTGGACCCTGCGAGCCGTCACCGGCGGCACCGTCCGAGCCGCCCGGGGGGGGCTGGAGCAGGACGCCACCGACCCCGACCGGGGCCCCCCGGGCCGCGGCCGAGAGGGCGAGCACCGTCACCCGCTCCCGCTCGAGCACCGCGATGAATTCCTCCGCGTCGACATACCGCCGGGTGGGATCCTTGGCGAGTGCCCGCAGCACGACGGCGTCCAGCGATCGCGGGAGCGCCGGGTTCAGTTCGCTTGGCGGACGCGGCTCGGCCGAGACCTGCTTGAAGGCGACCGCCACCGCCGTGTCCCCTTCGAAGGGGACGACCCCGGTCAGCAGCTCGTAGAGGATGATGCCCACCGAGTACAGATCGGACGTCGCGGAGACGGCGTACCCCTGGGCCTGCTCCGGCGAGAGGTACTGGGCGGTGCCCATGATCGAACCGGTGAGGGTCATGTCGGAGGCTCCCGCCCGGGCGATCCCGAAGTCGGTCACGCGCGCGCGGCCCTCCTCGTCGAGGATCACGTTGTGGGGCTTGAGATCGCGGTGGACGACGCCACGGCGGTGGGCGAAGCGGGCGGCGCGGAGGATCTGGATGACGATGTCGATCCCCGTGGCGGGGTCGAGGGGCCCGTTTTCCCGAACGATCGCCTTCAGCGTGCTGCCGGCCACGTACTCCATCGCGATGTAGTACGTCCCGTTCCATTCCCCGCGGTCGAAGATCCCCACGATGTTCGGGTGTGACAGCGCTGCCGCGCTGGACGCCTCGCGGCGGAACCTCTCGACGAACTCGTGATCCTCGGCGAAGTGATGGTGGAGGACCTTGACCGCCACCTCCCGGCCGAGGAGCTGGTCGTGAGCGAGGTACACATCGGCCATGCCTCCGGAGCCCACTCGGGAGATCACGCGATAGCGACCGTCGATGATCGTGTCGGGCTCGATCACTGCAGGAGCCTTTCCATCACCTCACGGGCGACCGGTGCGGCGAAGGCGGCGCCCTGTCCGGGGACGCCCTTGAGCGTGACCGCGATCGCGACGGTGGGGTTGGCGGCGGGAGCGAAGGCGATGAACCAGACGTTGTTGATCGCCGTGCCGATCTGCGTCTCGGCCGTCCCGGTCTTGCCGGCGACCTGGACCCCGGGGATCTGCGCCGCGGTTCCCGTTCCTTCGTTCACCACGGCCTCCATCATCATCGTGACCGCGGCGGCCGTTGAGGGTTTCATCACGACCGACTGGACGCGCGGGGAGACCTGTTCGACCGTCCGCCCTTCTTCGTCGACGATCCTCCGGGTCATGTGGGGCGCCATCAGCCGGCCGTCGTCGGCCACCGCGGAGGCGACCTCGGCCATCTGCAGAGCGGTGGCCTCGAGTTTGTCCTGCCCGATCCCCATCCGTCCGACGTCCACCTGGGGGTTGACGGGGGAGATCAGGTGCGTGCCGACGTACTCCCCGCTGCGGGACATCTCTTCGGCCGGGTAATCGAGCTGGGGCTTGCGGTCGAAGCCGAAGCGGTCCATGTAGCGCGCCATCGTGACCTTGCCGAGGTGTTCGGCGACCTGCGCCCAGACCGTGTTGACCGAATGGACGAGCCCCTCGGTGAGGGTGATGTCGCCGAAGGACTCGTTGTCGTCGTTCTGCAGAGGGACGCCCGAGATCAGCACGTCGTTGGCGCCGCTCACGAGCGATTCCGGCGTGTAGGCGCCCGTGTCGATCGCCGCCGTCGCGGTCACGACCTTGAACGTCGAGCCCGGTGCGTAGCCGAACTGGGTCGCGCGGTTGACCAGCGGGGCGGCGGTGTCGGTGGCTAGCTTCGCGTAAGAGCTCGGCGAGCGCAGATCGTTGGGATTGAAGCTCGGCGAGGACGCCATCACGGTGACGGCACCGGTGCGCGGTTCGAGCGCCACGATCGCCCCTTCGTGGCCCGCGAGCGCTGCGTTGGCGACCTGCTGGGCAGCGGGGTCGAGAGTCGTGAGGACCCTGTCCCCCTTCGGTTTCTTGCCCTGCAGCTGATCGAGGAGCGTCTGCAGATCGGAGCCCGTCTGGCCGTTGAGTTCGTTGCTGCGGTAGCGCTCCAGGCCAGAGCTGCCGAGGGTCGTGTAGTAGTAGCCGATCGCGTTCCCGAACTCCTCCCCGGGCGGATAGACGCGTTCATAGACCCCTTCCCCCCGCGGCACGCTCACCGCCAGAACCGAGCCGTCGGCCGCGAGGATCGGTCCCCGGTCGATCCGCTGGTGCTCGAGCAGAGTGCGTGCGTTGAGGGGGTTGGCGCGGAGCGAGGAGGCTTCGAAGATCGTCCAGCGGGAGGTGAACGCGACGAGCAGGGCGAACAGGACGGCGACGAGGCCGAACAGGCGGATGATCGGTCGGTTCACAGCCGGACCCTCATTCGAGCTGTTCCGTTTCGAGGCTGTGGATCAGCGAGGCCGCGTCCGATTCCGAGCGCAGGGAGTGGTCCAGCAGCATCTGACGGCGCTGGGGCGAGAGCGTCGATGCGCTCACCCCCGAGACGTAGCTGCTCTGGTAGAGAGAGAGGTTGCCGGGAAGCTCGTAGGGCACTCCCTGGAACATCGTGACGAGGCCGCGACCGTTCGTGCCGATGAAGTAGACGGACTGCAGAGCGAGGTACGCGGCCGCACCGACCAGGGCGACAGTGACCAGGGTCGCCGCGAGCACGCGCGCCCGGTGACGGCGGCGGGCCGAGCGGGCGGCGCCCGCGGCGGCTCCTGCATCCTCGCCGGGGGACGGACGGCGGGGACGGCGGGGGGTCACCGGCGGGGTCACCGGCGCGATCCCGATCATCGTCGCCTGCTCGGACACCGACGGCTGCGGCCGGCCGGCCGCCTCCTCGAGACGCAGCAGCACAACAGTGATGTTGTCGCGCCCGCCGGCCGCGTTGGCGGCCGCGATCAGCGCCTGTCCCGCGTCGGAGAGCGTCTCGCCGGCCAACAGCAGGGCCGCGATCTGCTCCTCGGAGAGCATCGTCGTTAGGCCGTCGCTGCACAACAGGTACACGTCTCCGGCGCGAGCGTGGAACGAGCGGGTGTCGACCTCCACCGTGTCCTCGGGTCCGAGCGCTCTGGTTATCACCGAGCGCTGGGGATGCTCGACCGCCTCCTCCGGCGTGAGGCGGCCCTGCCGCAGGAGCTCGTCCACCAGCGAGTGATCGTCCGTCAGCCGCAGCAGCTCGCCGTCGCGCAGGCAGTAGGCGCGGCTGTCGCCGACGTGGGCGATCGCAACCTCCTCCGCACCGACGTAGACGGCGGTGAGGGTGGTGCCCATCCCGGCCTGCTCGGCGTTCGTGTGGGAGCGTTCGTGGATGCGGCTGTTGGCGGCGCGGGTGAGGGTGGCCAGGGCGAGCTCCGGCTCGGACGCATCGTCGATGCCCGACTGGAAGAACTCGACGGCGATCCTCGAGGCCACCTCCCCCGCCTGTGCTCCCCCCATGCCGTCGGCCACCACGAACAGGGGCGAGCGCGCCAGGAGGGAGTCCTCGTTGGCCCGTCGCTGGCGTCCGGTGTCGGTCACCGCGTATTGCTCGGCCACACGCAGCAAGTCAGTCGACCTCGAAGGCGAATTCGCTCTCGCCGATGCGCAGCCGGTCGCCGGGGTGCAGGGGTCTGGGCGTCTCCAGCAGCTCCTCGTTGAGATACGTTCCGTTGGTCGACTCGAGATCCTCGATGACCACTATGTTGCCCTGCTCGTAGATGCGGGCGTGCCGGGAGGAGGCAAACGGGTCCTCGAGCCGGATCTCGGCGCGGTCGCCTCGCCCCAGCACGATGTCGCCGCCGAGGTCGTAGATCATCCCGGGTTCGTGACCCGGAGCCCGCTCGACCACGAGCCGCGGGGCACGATCGGCGACGTCGGCGCGGCCGAGCGTGGAGGCCGAGTGCATACCGGTGGCGTCGGGCGGCACGGCAGCGTTCGGCGTTCCTCGATCGGCGACGACCGGCCCCGGGCTGCGAAGGTCGCGGCGGGCGCTGCGGGTCACCCACAGCAGGAACAGGTAGAGGACCGCCAGGAAGCCGAACTTCAGCGCGACCGACAACGGAGCCAGCGAGGTCATGCGACCTCGAAGACGAGCTCGGTCGAGCCGAGGCGGAGGCGATCGCCGCTGCGCAGAGGGCGTGTGCCGCGGATCTGCCGGCCATTCACGAGCACCCCGTTGGTGGAGCCCAGGTCGGCGATCGTCCATTCCCCCGGCCCCGGCCGGATCTCGGCGTGGCGCCTGGAGACGCCGGTGTCCTCGAGCACGATCTCGCAGTCGCGACTGCGTCCGATCGTGCCGCCGGCGGGGGGCACCAGCAGCCTGCGGGAGTCCACGAGCAGCAGGGCTCGCGGGGCGGGGGCCCTCGCCGGGACCGCCTCCTGGCGGCCGGGGGAGTGAGCGGGGTTGCTGAAGATCATCGTCTCGCCGTGCTCCTCGCTCTGCTCATCCTGGAGGGGCGGCCCGACGTGACCCGGAGCCCTGGTCAGCTGCGCCTGGATGCCGAACTCGCCGAGGGCGAGCCTCTCGTCGGTGTGAAAGGAGATCATCGGGTGGGAGGCCATGATCAGGTCCTCGCGGCGGGCATGCTCGAGCAGGTACGCGCACAGCTCGTCGATGACCTCCTCCTCGACCCCGTCGTAGCGGGCGCGATCCTGGGGTGAGAGCCACACCAGGTACTCGTTCGGCACGTACACCCGGGATACCGACACGGTGCGGTTGGCGTCCATCTCCCGCGCCAGCTTGCGGGCGAGTTCCATCGGACGGACCTCCGAGCGAAAGACGCGCCCGAAGGTGCCCTCGACGAGGTTGGCGATCGTGGTCTCGACGCTCTTGAGCAGGTTCATCGATGGGGGGCTACGCCGACCGAGGGAAGATCGGCCCGCTATCGGGAGCCATGCTACGCGCCCGACAGTCAGACGGGCCCACGCAGGGCTCGGGCAGCCAGGGCGAAGATCCCACCCACGACGGCGCCGGCGGCCGCGCCCCGGGGGGTGGGGTGGGCGGCGTGGGCCAGGGCGCCCGCGTCCAGGAGGGGGGCGAAGGACGCAATCGCGGCCGACCAGACGGTCACGGCGACGACATCGACAGCGGCGCTCGTG
>DATFZP010000152.1:0-3480 GCA_035314405.1 Solirubrobacteraceae bacterium
TACGCGATCACGTAGTCCTCGAAGTGGACCGCCCGCAGGGTGGCCCGGCAGCGCGGGCAGGACTCGCCCTCGTGGCGGTGGACCTCCAGCGGCATCGGCAGCTTGTCGGGGATCGGCAGGACGATCGCCCGCTCATAGTGCTCGAGCGCCCCGCCGAGCGTCCCCGCGATCGCCTCCCTGAGGCGATCGCTCTCCTCCGAATCGAGGTCGGCGGCCCGCTTGAAGGGGGACAGGCCCGCCCGCCACAGGATCTCATCGACCCACGAGCGCCCGATCCCGGCGATGACGTGCTGGTCACGCAGGAGGGCGTGCAGCGGACGTGGCGCGTCGAGCAGCCCATCGAGGGGCGGCGGGTCCGGCCAGGCCTCGGGGCCGAGGGCGGCGAGGGAGGGGTCAGCGGCCAGGCCCTCGGCCGTGAGCAGCTTGACCCACGCGGCCTGCTTTGAGCCGAACTCCCTCAGGCGCAGCTCCCGCTCGGCGGGCTCGCCCGGGGAGAGGGCGCCTGTCCCCGGCGGTCGGCCCTCCCGCTCCGTTGGGAGCACCCGTACGAGCAGACGCGAGGTGCGGTCGCGGGGGCCGGCCGGCTTGTCATAGAGCTGAAGCCGCCCGGCGGACATCAGGTGGATCAGCAGGAAGAGGCCCCCGGAGACCTCGACGATCAGATGCTTGCCGCGCCTGCGGACCCCCTCGATCCGCTCGCCCTCGAGCGCCGACAGGGGGGGCTCGAAGGTCTTCAGCGCGTTGATCCCTGGGGCCGTGGCGGAGGTGATCCGCGCCCCCGCGAGGGCACCGTCGAGGAGGCGGGCCGTGATCTCGACCTCCGGGAGCTCGGGCATCACCTCATCGTAGGCGGCTCCCGAACGCGCGAACGAGGTGGACGTCAGCGCAGAGAGGGCGGCGCTGTTTGTAGCGTTCAGAGCGATGGCCACGGCGATCGCACCCGACGACATCGTTCGCAACGCGGCGGAGGCCGAGGGCAACAGCCGCCCGCCGCTGCTCGTGATCGAGCCTCTCGAGGGGTTCCTCGACGAGCACGGGCTCGGCGAGGGCGAGATCCGCGCCACTCCGATCGGAGACGGGCACTCGAACATGACCTATGTGATCGAGCGGGGCGAGAGCGAGGTGGTGCTGCGACGCCCGCCCCGCCCTCCGCTGCCACCGAGCGCCCACAACGTCCTGCGGGAGGCCCGTCTGCTGAGGGCGCTGAAGGACACGAGCGCACGGGTCCCCGAGGTGCTCGCCGTGTGCGAGGACCCCGAGACGATCGGGGCCCCCTTCTACGTGATGGAGCGGATCGAGGGCGAGGTGATCGTCGCGAGCGTCCCCCCCGCCCTCGACTCCCCGGCCGAACGCCGCCGGATCGCCGAGGAGCTGATCGACTCGCTCGTGGAGATTCACAGCGTCGACTGGCAGGCGGCGGGCCTGGAGGACTTCGGCAAGCCCACCGGCTACCTCGAACGCCAGCTGCGGCGCTTCACCGGCCTGTGGGAGCTCAACAAGACCAGGGAGATCCCCGCGGTGGAGAGCGTCGGGAGCTGGCTGGCCGAGAACCTGCCGAGCTCCGGCCCGGCCACGATCGTCCACGGCGACTACAGGCTCGGCAACACGATGTTCGCCCTCGGTCCCCCCGCGCGCCTGGCGGCGGTCCTGGACTGGGAGATGGCCACGATCGGCGATCCCCTCGCGGACCTCGGCTACCTGTGCATGATGTGGACCGAGGCGGGCGACCCCGAAAGCGGGCTGCGAGAGCATCTCGGAAGCGTCACCAGGGCCGAGGGGTTCCCGAGCCGAGCCGAGCTGATCGCCCGCTACGAAGAGCTCTCCGGTCGCTCCATGAGCAACATCCGCTGGTACACCACCCTGGCTCTGTGGAAGAGCGTGGTGTTCATGGAGGGCAACTACAAGCGGGCGATCGCCGGCACCGTCGACGACCCCTACCTGAAGCAGTTCGGGGCCGGCGTGCTCGAGCTCGCCCGCCAGGCCGAAGCGGTGGCCCATGGCGGCTGACCGGCGGTCGGCCCTCCTGATCGACTGGGGGGGAGTGCTGACGACCAACCTGTTCACCTCCTTCCAGAGCCATTGCGTGAGCGAGGGCATCGACCCCCAGCTCCTGATCGGGCGCTTTCGCCGTGACGCAGCGGCGAGGCAGCTGCTGATCGACCTCGAGACGGGGGAGCTCGAAGAGGAGGCCTTCGAGACCCAGCTCGCCGCCATGCTGGGAGTCCGGCCGGCCGGCCTGATCGACGGGCTGTTCGCGGGCGTTCAGGCCGATGGGGAGATGCTCGAAGCGGTGCGCCTCGCCCGTGAGGCCGGCGTGCGCACAGCCCTCGTCTCGAACTCCTGGGGCGTCCACCGCTACCCCCGAGAGCTGTTCTCAGAACTCTTCGACGGGATAGTCATCTCCGGCGAAGAGGGGATCCGCAAGCCGACCCCCCGCATCTACGAGCTCGGCGCCGAGCGGGCCGGGGCGGCGCCGGAGCTGTGCGTGTTCGTCGACGACCTCCCCTTCAACCTCACCCCCGCCGAGGAGCTCGGGATGGCCACCGTCCACCACACGAGCTCCGAGACGACGATCCCGGAGCTCGAGTTGCTGCTGGGCGTACGCCTGCGGGCCGGCGAGGCCGTCGGGTAGCCGGCCGCCGGGCGCCACTGCTCCGGGCCGGCCGGAGGGCCCGACCCTCGGTCGGGCCCTCTTGGAGCGCTTCGTCCTCAGGCCCGCTTGCCGCGCCCGTACAGGAGTTTGAACAGCCCCGCGAGCATGCGGGAGGTGCGGCTCTTGTACGGGTACATGAAGAGTTCCTTCTTCATGGCGAGTTTCGGGGTGACCACGATCGCCTGCTGGGAGCAGTACTTGCGGATGCCCCCCGGCCCGTGGCGGGAGCCCAGGCCGGAGGCCTTGGCACCGCCCATCGGCAGCTCGAGGACCGTGTAGTTGATCATCGCGTCGTTGACGTTCGCCGCCCCGGCTTCGATCCTGCGGGCGACCGCCTCGCCCCGCTCGGTGTCGCGTGTGAAGACCGATGCGCCGAGGCCGTAGACCGAGTCGTTCGCCAGCCGAATCGCCTCCTCGGTGTCCCTCACCTTCATGATCGGCAGCGTCGGTCCGAACGTCTCCTCGGTCATGCACTTCATCGAGTGGTCCACGTCCACCAGCACCGTCGGCTGGAAGAACCGTCCCTCGCCGGGGCTCTCGTTGCCGCCCACCACCACGTGGGCCCCCTTCTGGACGGCGTCGGCGACGTGGTCCTTGATCGTCTCCATCTGCGGGGGGAAGGTGATCGCGCCGACCTCCACGGAGCCCGGACCCATCGGCTTGCCGACCCTCAGGGCCCTGACTTTCTCGGAGACTTTCGCGACGAACTCGTCGTACACCGGCTCCTCGACGTACACGCGCTCGATCGAGATGCACGTCTGGCCGGCGTTCTGCATCGAGAAGTACGTCGCGAAGTTGGCCGCCCGCTCGAGATCTGCGTCGGAGAG
>DATFZP010000153.1:0-3994 GCA_035314405.1 Solirubrobacteraceae bacterium
GCTGAAGAGCCCCCTGAGCGGCCCCGCCTACCTGGTCTCCCACGGCGGGGCCGCCTTCCCCGATGTGGAGTTCGTGCTGCAGGGCGAAGGCATAACGCTCCTGCTCGACGGCAAGACCCAGATCAAGAACGGGATCACCTACTCGCGCTTTGAAAGCGCCCCCGACGCCCCCTTCACGAGCTTTGAAACGCTGCTTCCTCAAGGCCCCCACTCGGCCCTGACCGCCTACGTCAAGGGCAAGAGCCCCTTCGAGCTGTGCGGGCAGAGCCTTTCGATGCCGACCGAAATCACAAGCCAGGCGGGGACCACGATCAAGGAGCTAACGCCGATCGCCCTGAGCGGCTGCGGCGGCGTTGACTCCTACCACACGACATCGGCGCAGCTGGCCAGGGCGCTTGCCTCCTGCCGAAGCCACTACAAGCACTCCAAGGGCAAACGGGCTGCTTGTGAAGCTAAGGCGCGCAGACGGTATGCCGCTAAGAAGGCTGCGCGCAGGGGCGCGCGCAAGGCCGCTCGGAAGGCTGCTCAGAAGGGATCGGGGCGTGGGCTCAGATAGGGGGCGGAGAGGGGCCGCGCGCAGGGCGGCCCCTCTCATGGCTGTGCTTGCTCTCGCCCTGGCGATCTCAGGCTGCGGGGGCTCGGGCGCGAGCACGACTACGACCTACAGCCCGGGTGTGGCGGCGGGTGGGGACACTGCGGCCGGGGGCGTGGGCGGTGCGCCCGGCACAAGCACGTTTGCAAGGCCAGCGACAACGCCGGGTACAGTTGCAATACCCGCCCAAGCGAGCCCTCAGACGAGCACCGGTGTAACGCCGCGGCCAACCCGCGGTGGGCATGCCGGATCAGCACGCCGCCGGGGAGCCGCTGGATTGGCAGGGATCTTCGCGAGGATCTGTGCACACGAACGCTCTCGGTCACGGCCACTGTCCGCCGGCCTCAAGGAGGTCTGCGCGAAGTTCGAAGGAGCCTCGGGCGCGCGCCCCTGAGGCGGCCCGTGGCCGAGACGCGAACGGTGGAGCCCGGGGCGCCCGTCGCCGACGAGCGCGCCCGGCTGCTGCAAGCCAGCGCGGACGTTGCGGCCCCGTTCACAGCCTGTGGTTCGGGACCATTTCGGGACCATTTGCCTGCGCCACCACGGATCTTGATCAGCCAATGGTGCAGATTTACAGGACCTTTTGTGATGCCAGAGGAGGGACTCGAACCCCCGACACGCGGATTATGATTCCGCTGCTCTAACCGACTGAGCTACTCTGGCGAGGCGGTGCGACGCGACCGTGTAGCGCCTGCGGCCGGGCTCTCACGGCAGCCTGGCGACCCGGCGATCGCACGCCACAGTCTACGCCGGGGGCGCCGGCGGGCGGGTCCGCCCGGGTGAACCGGGCGTCGTGCCCACGATTCGACGGAGCGCGCTCTCGCCGCGCCGCGGCCTCGCCCGGGGCCGGCGCGAGCCCTGAGGGGCTGGGTTAGTCTCGTCGGGGTGAAGAAGCCGATCCTGCTCGCAGTCCCGAATGTCTCCGAGGGTCGTGACGAGGCGACGATCTCGGCGATCGCCGAAGCGTTCTCCGGGGGCGTGCGGCTGCTCGACGTGCATTCCGATCGCGACCACCACCGCTCCGTGTTCACCCTCCTCGGCGAGCAGGGCGCGCTGGGCGACGCGCTCCTGCGGGGCGCCCGAGCGACGATCGAACGCGTCGACGTGGTGGGCCGGGCGCCGTCGGAGGTGGGGGGCCATCCGCACGTGGGCGCCGTGGACGTGATGCCGATCGTCTACCTGGAGGCTGCCACGCGGGGCGCCGCGTGCGCGGAGGCGCTCGTGGTGGGCGACCGGATCGGCTCCGAGCTCGGGGTGCCTGTGTTCGTCTATGGGGAGCTGGCCGGGATCGACGACGGACAGAGGACCCGCTCGGAGCTGCGTCGGGGCGGTGTGGAGGGTCTCGCCGGGCGACTCGCCGGCGACGGTCGGCCGGCCCCCGACTGGAGCTCCGGCGGTCGCTCCTCGCCGCTGGCTCCGGTCAGGCCGGACTTCGGGCCGACACGGCTGCATCCCACCGCCGGCGCCACCCTGCTCGCCGCCCGCCCGCCGCTGGTCGCCTTCAACCTGCGGCTGAAGCAGGGGTCGACGCTCGAGGATGCCCGCGCGATCGCCGCGCTGATCCGCGAGGGGGGCGATGAGGGCCTGCCCGGCGTGCGCGCGATCGGCCTCGCCCTCACAGGGGGGGTGGCGCAGGTGTCGATGAACGTGGAGCGTCCCGAGGAGGTGCCTCTTGCTGTCGTGACCGAGGCGGTCCGCCGCCACGCCGAGGTCCAGAGCGCGGAGCTCGTGGGCCTCGCGCCGGCCGCAGCACTCGAGGGCTTTCCCGACGACGTGCCGATCCCCGGCTTCGATCCCGCGAGACACACGATCGAGAACGCAATAGGCTGATGGGGATGGCCCAGACGCGACGCAAACGCCAGACCAAGCACCGGGGCAACGCCGCGGGGGTGGTCGAGTCCCGCGGCCGCACCGGCCGCAAGCCGACCGCCGCCGAGAAGAGCGGCAAGGCGCAGTCCGCCGTCAAGGAGAGGGTCGCTCGCCAGGACCGCCCGCCGAGCTGGCGGGGGGCGTTCGTACGGGCGATGTTCGCCGCGGTGGCGATGCTGTTCGTCCTGCTCGTCTTCAAACTCGGCAAGCCCAACTCGGTGATCGCGCTGTTCCCGATCGTCCTGTTGATGTACTGGCCGATCAGCTACTACACCGACCGCTGGCTGTATCGCCGCAAGCAGCAGAAGAAGTCGGCACGGGGCGGCGGTCGCAAGGCGGGCGCGTGAGCACCCCGCCCGATGTCAGGGCGTTCACGGTCGGACCCGTGCAGGAGAACTGCTACATCGTCCGCGCCGACGCCGAGGCCGGACGGGCCGTGATCGTCGACCCCGGCGACGAGGCCGAGCGCCTGCTCTCCGCCGCCGAGGCGCTGGGGGTCACGATCGAGGCGATCCTCATCACCCACTGCCACTTCGACCACATCGGCGCGGTGGCTCCCGTCGCCCGTGCGACGGGCGCTCCGGTGTACTGCCCTGAGATCGAGCGGTCCGTGCTCGCGGACGTGATGAGCTGGGTCCCCCCGGGGTTCGGCCCGTTCGAGAGCCACGAGGCCGAGCAGACCGTCGCCGGGGGCGAGCGGCTGAGCCTCGCCGGTGTCGAGCTCGAGGTCCTCTCCACGCCGGGCCACAGTCCGGGGCACGTCACCTACGCGATCCCCGGGGCGCTGCTGTCGGGTGACGTCCTGTTCGCGGGATCGGTCGGCCGGGTTGACCTTCCGGGTGGGGACTGGGCGACACTGGAGCGCTCGATCGAGGGCCTGGTCGGAGCCCGCCCGCCGGAGACGGTCGTCTACCCGGGACACATGGGCGTGACGACCCTCGGCCGGGAGCTCGCGACGAACCCGTTCCTCAGCGAGATCCGTGAGCGCGTGCCCCGCGTGGGGACGCCGGCCGACCCGCCGGCTGCCGGGCGTTGAGCGGCTCGAAGATCAAAGCCCCGAGGGGCACATTCGACGTGCTCGGCGAGCAGGCCTCCGTCCGGACCCTGCTCGAGGCCAGGGCACGGTCGATCCTCGAGGGCGCCGGGTATGAGCGGATCGAGACACCCGTGCTCGAGCACACAGAGCTGTTCACCCGCGGGGTGGGCGCCTCGACGGACATCGTCCGCAAGGAGATGTTCACCCTCCAGGACGCCGGGGGGCGCTCGCTCACCCTGCGCCCCGAGGGCACCGCGCCCGTCTGCCGCGCCTATGTCGAGCACGGGATGCACAAGCGCCGCCAGCCCGTGAAGCTGTGGTACCTCTCGAGCTTCTTCCGCCACGAGCGGGCCCAGGCGGGGCGCTACCGTCAGTTCTGGCAGGTGGGGGCGGAGGCCCTCGGCTCCGAGGAGCCGGCCGTGGACGCCGAGTCGATCGCACTGTGGCCGACCTGCTGCGGCAGATGGGGGTCCGGCCCTTGCGCCTGCGCCTGTCCA
>DATFZP010000154.1:0-2853 GCA_035314405.1 Solirubrobacteraceae bacterium
CGAGGCGCTCGGCAGGGCCAGGCAGCAGTCGGGGTCGAAGGCGGGGCCGGCCATCGCGTACAGCCCTGCGCCGTAGGCCTTGCGCACGATCACCGAGATCTTCGGCACCGTCGCCTCGCTGACGGCGCTGATCATCTTCGCGCCGTGCCTGATGATCCCGCCCTTCTCGACCTGGGTGCCGATCATGAAGCCTGGCACGTCGGCGAGGAACAGCAGGGGGACGTTGAACGCGTTGCAACTCCAGATGAAGCGGGCGGCCTTGTCGGCCGAGTCGCTGAAGAGCACGCCCCCCTTGTGCTTCGGCTGGTTGGCGACGATCCCGATCGGGCGGCCGTCCAGGCGGGCGTATGCGACGATCAGCTCCCTCGCCCACCGGGGCTGGATCTCCAGCAGCGAGCCCTCGTCGATCACCGCCGCGATCAGCGTCTTCATGTCGAACGGCTTGTTCTCATCCGCAGGGATCAGATCCGCCACCTGAGCGCCGCCGGCCGGGCTCGGCGGCAGCGGCGCCGCCGCGGGCGGCTCCTGGCGCCAGTTCCCCGGCAGGTAGGAGAGGTAGCGCCGCGCGGTCTCGATCCCCTCCTCGTCGCTGGCCACCAGCTGATGCGCGCAGCCGGAGATCCCGGTGTGCATCCGCGCGCCGCCCATCTCCTCGAGGGAGACCTTCTCACCGATCACCATCTCCGCCATCCTCGGTGAGCCCAGATACATCGAGGCGTTGCCGTCGCGCATGATCACCACATCGCAGAAGGCCGGTATGTAGGCCCCCCCGGCGGCGCTCGGGCCGAACAGGACACAGACCTGGGGGACCGTCCCCGACAGCTTGACCTGGTTGTGGAAGATCCTCCCTGCCCCTCGCCGGCCTGGGAACATCTGCACCTGGTCGGTAATCCTGGCCCCGGCGGAGTCGACGAGGTACACCATCGGGATCTGCAGCGACAGCGCCCGCTCCTGGATCCGAAGGATCTTCTCGACGGTCTTCGGCCCCCACGAGCCAGCCTTGACCGTCGGGTCGTTGGCCATCAGGGCGGCGGGCCGGCCGTCGATCGCCCCCACCCCGGTCACCACGCCGTCGGCGCCGAGGCCCTCCTGCTGCCAGTTCGCCAGCACCCCCTCCTCGGCGAAGGACCCCTCGTCGAGCAGCAGGGCGACCCGCTCCCGCACGGGCAGCTTGCCCTGCTGCATCGCCTTCTCGCGATGGCGCGCGGGGCCGCCCGCGAGGGCCCGCTCCTCGGCCTCCCTGTGGGCGCTCACCGGGGCAGCTCGCGTCGGCGGCCCTCGGTGGAGTGCCGCCGCCGCCGGCGCCGGCGCAGTTCGGCTTCCACCGCCTCGAGATCCGGCGCGGGGCCGAGCAGCCGCCAGGCGTTGCGGACGATCGGGATCAACGTCACGAGGATCACCCAGATCGGCCAGAAGCTGCCGCTGGCGCCGCTGGCCAGCCAGATCCCCACGCAGATCGCCGAGGCCCCGAGCGACCCTCCGGCCTCCTGCAGCAGGCGCGCCCGCAGCTTGGCCCTGCGCTGGTCGCGTGCTCGCTGCAGCGCCGCTGGGGTCATCGGGAGGTCGGCGCTCACCGCGTCGAGCTCCGCCCTCGTGGTCGCCTTGTACGCCCGTCCGACCCGCTCCTCGAACTCCTCGGCGGTGAGCCTACCGGCGAGCATGTGATCGCGCAGCTCGCCGATGAGCTGCTCGCGGTCCCCGTCGGCGACACGGAGGCTGGAGGAGTCGCTCACGTCGAGCCCCGCTCAGAAGGCGGGATTCGGCTGAGGCGCCTCGCCCGAGTAGTCGTAGAAGCCCATCCCCGTCTTGCGCCCGAACCAACCCGCGCTGAGCATCCTGCGCAGCGTCGGCGGACGCGCGAAGCGGCGCTCGCGGAACTCGTCGAACATCACGTCGCAGATCGACCCGAGGGTGTCGAGGCCGACGAAGTCCGCAAGCGTGAGCGGACCCATCGGGTGACCGGCGCCGGCCTTCATCGCCTCGTCGATCTCCCCCACCGACCCCACCCCCTCCTCGTACGCGCGGATCGCGTCGAGCATGTAGGGGACGAGCAGGCGGTTGACGATGAAGCCCGCCCTGTCCCTCGTCGGGATCGCGAGCTTGTGCTCGGAGCCGACGAACTCCAGGGCGCTCGCGAACGCCTCGTCGGATGTGGTCACGCAGCGGACGACCTCGACGAGCTTCATCACCTGGGCCGGGTTGAAGTAGTGCAGGCCCACGAACTGCCCGGGGCGTCCCGTCACGGCGGCCTGGTCGATGACGCCCAACGAGGACGTGTTGGTCGCGAACAGCGCCTCGGGCTTGACCACCTCGTCGACCTCCCTCCACATCTCGAGCTTCAGCGACAGGCTCTCGGTGATCGCCTCGATCACGAGCCCACAGGCCGCGAGGTCGCGGTAGTGGACGGTGCCGGATATGCGTCCGCGGATCGCGTCGGCGTCCTCCTGGCTCGTGCGCCCCTTCTCCACCGCCCGCGCGAGCTGCTTCTCGATCTTCCCGATTCCCTTCGCGAGGGTTGCCTCGTCCACCTCGCGCACGACCACGTCGTAGCCCGACTCGGCCGCCACCTGGGCGATCCCGTGGCCCATCAGGCCCGCACCGAGCACGCCCACCTTCTTGATCCGCTCCGCCATCGAACCTCCGCCTCGCCTTCTTCGGTTGCCTCAGGGAGCCTATTACGACGCCGATCCCGCGGCGAGTCGCCCGCACCAACGCCCCCTCCGGCGACCGGCGGGCAGACCCCCCGGGTGCCGGGAAGGATCCATCGCAGGCGGCGTCTGTCGCGACGGCAAACGTGTGCCCGATGCGGCGGTGCACACCCCGCGGCCGAGCCGCAGCAGACCGCCTGGCGCC
>DATFZP010000155.1:0-4611 GCA_035314405.1 Solirubrobacteraceae bacterium
TCCCGATCGGGACCTGCTTGCCGAGATCGACGACCGTGTAGCCGTTGTTGGTGAGGATCGTGTTGACGAGCGACTTGCCGATGTCGTGGACGTCCCCGAAGACGGTCGCCAGCACGACGGTCCCCTTCGTGTAGCCCTCGACCTTGTCGAGGTAGAGCTCGAGTTGTGCGACGGCCCGCTTCATCACCTCCGCCGACTGCAGGACGAACGGCAGGATCAGTTCGCCGGCCCCGAACTTGTCGCCGACCTCTTTCATCGCCGGGAGCAGCACGTCGTTGAGGGTGGGCACCGCCCCGATCTTCTCCACGCTGCGGTCGATCCAGTCCTCCACCCCATCGCGGCGGCGGCGGAGGATGTGGAAGTGCAGGGCCTCCTCGGGCTCCATCCCCTCGGTCGGGTCGGCGGCGCCCTCGACGGCGTCCTCCTCGCCCTTGGACTCGAAGTGCCCGATGAACCGCTCGAGCGCATCCTCGCGGCGGTTGAACACGAGGTCGTCGGCCAGCTCGCGCTCCTGCGATGAGATCTCGCCGTAGGGGGTGATGTGGTTGGGATTGACCATCGCCAGGTCGAGTCCCGCCTGTACGCAGTGGTGCAGGAAGACCGAGTTCAGCACCGCCCTCGCTCCCGGGGAGACGCCGAAGGAGACGTTCGAGACGCCCAGCGAGGTCTTCACCCCGGGGATCTCCGCCTTCACCCGGCGGATTCCCTCGATCGTCTCCACCGCCGAGGGGCGCCACTCCTCATCGCCTGTCGTGAGCGTGAACGTGAGGCAGTCGAAGATCAACACCTCCGGGTCGAGGCCGTGCTCCGCGCAGCAGATGTCGCGGATGCGCCGGGCGACCTCCACCTTGCGCTCGGCGGTCTTGGCCATGCCGCTCTCGTCGATCGTCAGGGCGATCAGCGCCGCGCCGTGGGCGAGCGCCACCGGAAGCACGCGGTCGAGCTTGGCCCGTCCGGCCTCGAGGTTGACCGAGTTGACGATCGCCCGACCGGGGATCTGCTCGAGCGCCCGTTCGATCACCTCGGGCTCGGTCGAGTCGATCTGGATAGGTGCCGGCTGGGTCAGGGAGATCTTCTTGGCGAGGATCCTCATCTGTTCGTCCTCGTCCTGGCGCTCGGTCAGCGCCACGCACAGGTCGAGCACGTGCGCCCCTCCGGTGACCTGGTCCTCGGCGATCTGAACGAGCCCGTCGTAGTCGTCGGCGAGCAGCAGCTCCTTGGCCCTGCGCGAGCCCTGCGAGTTGACCCGCTCGCCGACCATCGTCGGCCGCGGCTCCTGCACGAGCGGGGTGGCGGCGATCATCGAGGACAGGTGCGGGGGGCGCCGGGCGGGACGCGGGCCGACGGTCCTTCCCGCCACCCGCTCGGCGATCGCGGCGATGTGCGCCGGGGTCGTGCCGCAGCAGCCGCCGACGATGCCCACGCCGTAGCGCTCGACGAACTCCTGCAGGGCTTCGGCGAGGGGGACCGGCTGCTCGGGGAAGATCGTCTCCCCGTCGGGGCCCTGCAGCGGGAGGCCCGCGTTGGGGATGCAGGCGACCGGCACGGGGCAGGTCTCTCCGAGGAAGCGGATCGCATCGCGCATGTCCTGCGGGCCGGTCGAGCAGTTCAGGCCGATGACGTCGACCTTCAGGGCGTCGAGCGTCGTGAGCACGGCCGAGATGTCTGTTCCCAGGAGCATCTTGCCGCCGTTCGGCAGCAGCGACACCGAGGTGTGGATCGGCAGCGTCCGGCCCGTGCTCGCGAACGCCGCCCGCGCGCCGAACACCGCCGCCTTGACCTCGAGGATGTCCTGGGCGGTCTCGATGATCAGCAGGTCCGAGCCTCCGTCGATCAGCCCGGCGGCCTGCTCCTCGAAGACCTCGACGAGCTCGCCGAAGCGGATCTGCCCGAGCGAGGGCTCCTCGGAGGCCGGAAGGAAGCCGGTCGGTCCGATCGAGCCCGCGACGAAGCGGCTCTCGCCGGCTGCCCTGCGCGCGATTTCCGCGGCCTTGGTGTTGATCTCCACCGTGTAATCGGCCAGGCCCCACTCGCCGAGCTTCAGCCGGGAGGCCTGGAAGGTGTCGGTCTCGACGACCTCCGCGCCGGCGTCGAGCATCGAGGCGTGAACGCCCTCGATCACGTCCGGGCGGTTCAGCACCAGCGCCTCGTGGCACTTGCCGGCAAGCCCGCCGTAGTCCTCGCCCGTCAGCTCGAACTGCTCGAGGGTCGCCCCCATGCCGCCGTCGTAGATGACGACACGGCTGTGGATCGCCTGCAGAAAGTCACGCATGCAGGCAATGCTAGCCGCCGCGCCCGGGCCGCTTGCGGCGGGCGGGGATAGGGACTAGGCTCGGTTGGTCATCGGGCCACCCGGCCCCGGTCCGATGCGGGACGAGGCCGACCAGGGAGAGGAGAGGGTAGCCGTCCTGGGGATGAGGATCTAGGGCCGGCTCGGCTACATCTCCGGGAAAGGCTCGAAACCCCTGTCGTCGGTCAGCTGCTGGCCCCGGAAGCGAAAGGCAAGGCGTTCGCGCAGACCAAGCGGACTCGGCCGGCCGCGTCCAATCCTGGCATGCTGTTCCGACAGACAGGCTTTCGCCCGACTGGAACCAGAGAGAAGGGGGCCATGCCGAAGATCCCGCCGTTCCACACGACCTCGCTTGAGTACACGCCCCACCACCGGAACGTCCATCACGACAACGCCCTGTGCAAAGACGGCCAGCGAATCGAGCTGGAGCACCGCAGGCCGGGCGCGGAGGGTCGGCCGCTCTGCGATGAATGCAAGCGGCTCGACCGCGAGGGGCGGTAAGTCGAATCGGACCAGAACGCCATTTCCCAGTGTGGGCCGTAGGGATGGCCGTCCTCGTCAACGGTCCAGGTGCGCCGCACGGCGCGCACGGGGAATCCGCGCTGTAGCGCGACCGCGAGGGCACGGAAGCCCTCGCCGAGGAACGGGTTGACGACCTTCACGGTGCCGTACGGGCGGCCGTGCTGAAGTCCTCTATCACCGCAGACATCGCGGGGATCCAGCGGTGTGATGCATTACAATGCATGCATGCGCACGACGATCGAGCTGTCGGACCCCCTGTATAGGCGCCTGAAGTCGGCCGCGGTGGATCGAGGCATTCGCGGCCTCTCCCCGATCGTCGAGGAGGCGCTCAGCGAGTACTTCGAGGGGGAGCGCCGTCGGGGGGGGCTCTCGCGGGCGATCGCCGCCGCAGAGGGTGCGTGGAGCGAGGAGGACGTCGCCGAGTGGGAGCGTGAGCGGGAGCAGGCGTGGGCGTCGTGGTCGCTGCCCCGGTCCTAGATTCCGACGTCCTGATCGACTACCTGCGCGGCGCCGGCCCAGGCCGGGATCTCCTCCTGGAGATCGGACCGACGCTCGCCTTCCGGATCACCGCGGTGACGGCGTTCGAGCTGTCCCTTGGGCGGGGCTACGCCCGCGAGCCCGCTCCCGCCGACGCGCTGATGGCGGCCCCGTGCCTGACGTTGACGCGAGCGGCGGCCCTCCGCGCGGGCGCCCTGCTGCGCGAGTTGAGGGCGAGCGGCCGCGCGATCGACGTGCGTGACGCGATGCAGGCCGGCATCTGCCTCGAGGCGGGTGCGCCCCTCGTCACGCGCAACACCCGCCATTTCGCTCGGGTGCCCGGGCTCCAGGTCAGCGAGCCCGGGCACTGGCGTGCGGCCGCTCCCGCGCCGCCGCGCCGCCGTCCGTCTACTTGATGAACAGCATCTCGGAGTACTTCGGCAGCGGCCACAGGTCGTCGGCCACGAGCTTCTCCAGGCGGTCGGCCACGTCGCGGACGTCCGACATCGCGGGGATCACGGTGTCGCGCATGTACACGGCCTCCTTCTGGGGCGAGCCCTCGGGGTGGTTCTCCTCGAGGTTGGCGTCCTCGAGCTTGAGCAGCGCGAAGTGGAGCTCTTTGACGAGCGGCTCGATCTCTCCGACGAGGTCCTCCAGGCCGCTGTCGCGGAGTTCGTTCAGGTAGCGCACTGCCGCCGGCAGCAGCATCGTGCGGCCGATCGCCGCGGCCGTCTCGGCCTCGATGTTGATGCTGATCACGTACTGCTCGGTGAACACCTCATAGCGCGACTCGAGCTCCCGCTTGGAGAGGACCTTGTACTTCTTGAAGGTTGCCAACGTCTGTTTCTCGAGCAGCCACGGCAGCGCTTCGGGGGTGGTGCGCAGGTTCGCGAGGCCCCGTTTCTCGGCCTCCTTGTGCCACGCCTCGTCGTAGTTGTCCCCCTCGAAGACGATCTGCTTGTTGGCCGCCCAGGCGTCCTTGACGACGCTCGTGACGGCCTTCTCGAGGGTCGCCCCGGAGCGTTTCAGGGCGGTTTCGAGCTTGCCCGTCAGCTCGTCGACGGACTCGGCCACGATCGTGTTCAGCACCGTGTTGGGGAAGGCCGGCGAGGAGCTCGAGCCGAGCGCCCGGAACTCGAACTTGTTGCCTGTGAAGGCGAACGGGCTCGTGCGGTTGCGGTCCCCTCCGTGCAGCGGGAGCGCCGGCAGCACCGGGGTCCCGAGCCCGAGGAACGAGCCGGGTTTCGACGGCTGGACCTTCCCCGTCTGGATCGCCGTGAAGACCCGCAGGAGCTCGGCTCCGAGGAAGATCGAGATGATCG
>DATFZP010000156.1:0-6693 GCA_035314405.1 Solirubrobacteraceae bacterium
CGGCGCGGGTCTACCTGCTGATGCCCTCGGCGACGAACGTGAGGAAGTCGCGGCTGTAGGGCTCCAGGAAGGCACCTGCGACGCCACGTTGACCGGCCACGAGCGCAACGGGCGAGGGACCCCCGGGGTGGTGGAGGTAGAGATAGCCGGCGACCCACCAGGGATTGATGTCCAGCTCGATCGCCCGCACGGCACCGGCGCCGATCAGGGCGCCGGCGAGATCGGCCGGTGACAGCTGCTCGCCCGCGGCCCACACGAGCTTCCCGCCGCGGGTGATCCCGAGCCCCGAGCGGGCGATCACGGTGAGCAACCCGACGGTGCCGCCCCAGCACTTGATGACGCAGTCTGAGACGGTCGCCGCGGCGACCCCCCTGTCGACCAGCAGCCGCTGGTTCTGGAGCACCGAGAAGACGGTCTTTCCGGCCCCCGGCACGCCCGCCCTCCAGGCGCCGATGTCGGTGGTTCCATCCGAGTAGGTGACGAGCGACGCCAGGCCTGCGCGGAGTGGCACGGCGACGTGACCGCCGGACATGAAGCCGACGTTCGTGTAGGTCAGCTTGAAGGCGCCGTTGACGGCAGCCACCACGCGATGGATCTCCGCGGGTGTGATCCGGTCCCCGTACCTCCATCCCGCCGGGCCACCGTCGCTGGAGCCTGCGTGCAGGATCAGGTGGACGCGCTGCTGGTCGACCCGCAGCAGCGTCACCCCGGCTCGGTGTGCGAGCCACACGGCGGGACGTCCGCCGAGGAGGGCAGCCACCCTCCAGGCGCTCGAGGGCGGCGGCACGACGACGTGGAGTGGCTCGGGGACGCTCCCTGCCGGGCCCGCCGTGCGAGCCGGGCTGCCGGCCGAGGCGAGGCGCGAAGGGCCGCGCGGGGGACCCGACGGGTGGGTGGAGTCTGCACTGTGGGCGAGGGCCACCACCAGGAGGGCCACGCACAGAGCGAGCACGACGAGCACGACGGTCCTGCCGGGACCTCGCCTGCGCCGGCCGGCTTGGGGGGACGTCGACTCGTGGACATGCTCGACGACGGGCACGCCCTGCAGATGTTGCGGGCATCCGGTAAGGGCAGGCTAATCCCGAGGATGAGAAACCTCATGCCTTAGCTGCGCTTTCCCAGGCCCTTAGCGTCGCCATAACGAGCGGCGGCATGGTTGTGCTTCTCCCCATCGGACCTCGAAAGTGAGCGATGACACGCCTTCCTGCCCCCATCTCGACAGCGGGCCCCGCAACCGGCGGGGACTACCGGCCCACGGGAGCGTCCAGGCACGCACGTGGATCCCATCCCCTGCTCGGCGGGTTTCCGCTGGCCGTGATGGGGCTGGCGATCGCACTTGTGATCTTCGCGCTGGCGATGGCTCGGCTGGGCGCCGTCACCGACCCCGACGTGGGCACCGCGACAGGCACCGCGCTCGTGGCGAGAACTCTCGGGGAGGGGGCGACCGGAACGAGCCGGCCGACCGAACACGTGCGGCTAAGGCGATCCTCACCGGCTCTTTCGAGGCCCGTTAGGCGCGAGAGCCAAGATGGCGGCGGTCAGTCCTTCTAGAGCGCGCGGACGGTCCCGCTGCCGAGCGGGCTCTTCGGCCGCCGCTCCGGAGCAGCCCCGAGGAAAGGAGCCGTCATGGCCCGCATACTGGTTCAGACCAACGACCACCGCACCGTGCTCGACGAGCGAGACGTGCAGCTCACCGACATCAACGACGCCGCGTCGTGCGTAGGACTGCTCGACCGACTCGAACAGGCGATTCGCGACTCCGAGCAAAGGCCGGGAAGAGCGAGTCATCCCGTCAGGCACCTTGCGGCGATCGTCCCCACGAGGGACTATCGCGAGGTTCGAGACTGACTTGAGCGCACCACCGCCCGTGCCCCTGCGGGGGCTCCACCCTCTGGATGTGTCACTTCTCACGTCCTCCTGATGTCAACCTTAGGCCGATAGGCGAAGCTCTCACGATGAACCGGCGGCTGGGCCTGCTGCTCACCGGGGCGACCGTGCTCCTCGCGGCAGGAGCCGCGAGCGTCATCGGGGCGGGCCGATCGCAGGGACCAAACCCGAGAGCGGTGACGATCGTCGAGCAGGTCTCGCCGGGCGCGGAGCGGGCACAGGGCACGCAGCGCCCGCCGCTGAGACGCCCCCGACCGCCGGTGCCGCCGCTGCTGGTGAGCGTGCCGGCAGGCGGCACGGCGACGTGGAGGACCGTGGCTCGCGTTCACGGCCGGGACGCCGCCTGGCTGGCACAACGGGGTGGAGTCAGCCTGGTGAGGTTCGACCAGGGACTCGTTCACATGGACCTCCACGCCGGTTCCAGCGACGGTGGTTCCGAAGGCTGGAGGTACGGGGACCGGATCACGCCGGGCGAGATCCATCTGGTGCTCGCCGCCGTCAACGGCGGCTTCAAGCTCAGCTATCCGAACGTGGGGTTCGTCTCCGGCGGTCATGTCGCGGTGGCCCTCAAGCCGGGGCTCGCCTCGATCGTGACCTATACGGACGGCACGACCGACATCGGGGCGTGGGGGGCTGGCGTGCCGAGCCCGCAGCACACGGTCTTCTCGGTGCTCCAGAACCAGCATCTGCTCGTCGATGGCGGGGTGGCCGCCGAAAGCGTCTCGGGGTGCATCAGCTCGTGCTGGGGAGAAACGGTAGGGGGGCGCTCGGCCGTGGCTCGCTCGGCCCTCGGGATCACCGCGACCGGGCAGCTCGTGTGGGCCGCCGGCGAGCAGCTGCTGCCCTCCGAACTCGCCTCGGCGCTGATCGCCGCGGGCGCCGTGCGGGCAGTCGAGCTGGACATCAACCCGGACTGGGTCGCCGGCTACCTGTACGTCCATCATCCCGGGGGTCCCTCGGCCGTGCCGGTGGTGCCCGGACAGCTCGGTATCGGTGGTCGGCTGCTCGAACCCTACAGCCGGGACTTCCTGACGTTCGTGGCCGACTGAGCGCGACGGCGAGCCCCGACGTCGGCGCCCGCGACCCTCGCGCGGCGCCCCCGGTCGCGCTCGCCAATCTCGAGTCGGCGGCTCACGGTTCGGCGAGGAGGTCAGAGACCCCCCTCACGTCGCCGGCCGAGAGCAGGCGATGAAGCGCCGAGGGCTCCCGCTTCAGATATCGGTCCAGGAACGCGACGCTCGCTGCCTCGACGATCCCCAGTTGGGGCTGCTGGTAGGTGTAGGGAGGAAGGTGTCCGGCTCCCAGCAGGCGAAGCAGGAACTTGGGCCGCTGGGCGGCCTGGAAGTACGCGTAGGTGTACCGCGGTTCGTTGGATGTGTCGGCGGTCCCCTGCACGGCGAGGAGGGGAGGGCTCCCCCGAGGGAAGCTGTAGCCGCCTATGCCCGACATCTCCGCTCCCGAGAAGACCATCGCCGCATCGATCCGAGGATCGTGAAAGCGGCGACTGTAGGCGACGGCAAGAGCCGTCTCCGCACCATCCGACTGTCCCGCGACGGCGATCTGCGACGGATCGATGAGGCCCGCCAGCGAGCCCGCCCCCGGCCTGTTCAGGGCGAGCAGGCGGGAGATCACGAATCTCATGTCCTCCGGCTGATTGACGACGTCGGCTTCATCCGGACCGCCCGGGGCGCCTTCGCTGCCCAGAGGGAACACCGGGGCGGCCACCACATATCCGGCACTTGCCCAGCGCTGCAGCAGGCTGGCGTAGATCTTCGGCGTCACCGCGAAGCCGTGCCCGAACACCACCAGCGGGTAGGGGCCCGAGGCGGTCGCCGGCGTCGCATTGGGAACGTCGATCCGACCCGGCGCCGCGACGGCCGGATAGCGGACGTACGTGAGGAGCGTTCGCGGCACCGTCCTGCCACCCACCCTGATCGTGCGGCTCGTGTCCACGAGTCGCACGACCCGGAGTCCGACGGACAAGGACGCCGGCTGCGGAGCAGGGGCGCCAGGGGTCGCTCCGCCGGTGGAGCCGACGAGGCCGAACAGACGTGCGGCGGGCGGATGGTGCCGGGCCTGGTCGGCGGCCGCCACGGCCACCCCCAGTCCGGCCACCACTGCGAGCGTGACCAGGCACGTTCGCACCCCGCCGATTGGCCCGCGTCGGCGGACCGGGGCCGGCCGGCGCACGAGGCCCGGCCGGCGCACCGGGCCCGGCCGGCGCACCGGGCCTAGCATGTCCCCGAATAGGCCGGGGTGCCGGGCCCCGAGGCAGGTTCGTCGACGACCCCCGACGCGGTGGAGCGAAGGACCGCCCCGAGGTGAACGACGTACCACACCCCCCGCCAGGAGATCATCGAGGCGATGCCGAACGAACGGAGCTCCCCGTCGTAGCTGTAGAGCACTCGAGCGTTGGGCACCTCGTAGTAGCCGATCGCGTTGTAACAGACGCCCGGGGGAACCCAGTGGGCGTAGCTCGAGGGAACGCTCACCCCGATCAGGCGTGCCTGCTCCGGATCGACTCCGAGCAGCGAGTGGGCGGCGGCGATGTCCAGCGCGTAGTCGCCGAGGAGTCGTTCTGTCCAATCGGAGCTCGCGGAGGGGATCGCCTTGAGCCTGATGTATGCGTCTTTGGGGAAGAACGCCACCAGGGCTTCCGAGGGAGAGTCGGTCACGATGCCGCCCCACAGGGAGGCCATCTGCGACCGGAACTGGGCGGTCGTGCCGGACGGGAGGGCATTCGTCTGGGGAAGCGACCCGGGCGAGGGGGTCCCGGTGCGAACGTGTGCGCCCGGCCGCAGCGCGCCCGGTCGTGCGGGGGCGGAGCCCGCCGGTCTCGCTCGCACGAGGACGGCCTTCGGAGCACCCGACGAGGACCTGGTGCGGAGGGCGTGGGACCCGCCGCCGACGCCGTCGATCACGAGCGCCGCAGCAACAGCGACCGCGACGAACACGAGAGCGGCCACGCGCCGCCGTCGTCGGGCCCGCCTGCGCCTTGCGCGGTCGCGTCTGGCACGGCGGTGATCGGCGTCCGAGCTGATGAGCGGTCGAGCGGGGACATCGCTGGAGGTCATGGCTGACGAGAGGACTCTAACCGGGAGGATGGCGGCGGGCGGCGGTAGCCGAGCGTCCTCCCGCGACGCCTCGCCGACCTCGCCGCGGCTCCTTGAACGGGGCCCTAAGCTGAGGGCCGTGAGCGACTACCCGCGGATGATCATCCCGGTCAACCACATCGAGCCGGTGCCGCGACGGGTCCGGGCCGTCCTGGACGGAGCGGTGGTGCTCGACACCACGCGCGCGCTGTACGTGTGGGAGTGGCCCAACTACCCCCAGTACTACATCCCACTCGCGGATGTCGATCCGGCCGTGCTCGTCGACGAGGAGCACCCCGAGCACCTCGCCCGGGGGGCCGCCCGGCGGCACGGCCTGCGGGTCGGCGAGACCTCCCGACCGGGCGTCGCCCACGTCTACACGGACGATGCACTCGAGGGGTTGGCGGGGACCGTCCGCTTCGAGTGGGCGGCCCTCGACGTGTGGTTCGAGGAGGACGAGGAGGTCTTCGTCCACCCCCGCAACCCCTACGTCCGCGTCGACGCTGTGCGCTCCCTGCGCTCGGTACGGGTCGAGCTCGACGGGATCGTCCTGGCCGAGTCCTCCGCTCCGGTGATGGTGTTCGAGACGGGTCTGCCCACCCGCTACTACCTCGATCGCACGGCCATCAGCTTCGAGCGCCTCGTCCCGACCGAGACCGTCACATCCTGCCCCTACAAGGGCACGACCAGTGCCTACTGGTCCGCGCTGATCGGCGATCGGCTGTACCCCGACGTGGCGTGGGCGTACCAGTTCCCGACCCACCAGCTGGCGCCGATCGCGGGACTGATCGCCTTCTACAACGAGAAGGTCGACCTGACGGTCGACGGGGAGTCGCTCGAGCGCCCGGCGACCCACTTCTCCTGAGAGGGGTCCGGCGGCCGCGGCCACACCGCGGCGCATCCCAGCCGGCGAGCGAGGGCGATCCTCTCAGACAGGCCCGCGAACGGCGGAGGCGTTGAGGCGGACGTAGTCCAAAGGCAGGCCCACGCCCGTGAGGACCGCGGCCGCGAACGGCTCCCGGCGCTCCTCCGGCAGCCGCGCGAGATGGGCCGCCAGGATCGACGTCGCCACGAACGCCCCCACATCCCGAGGATAGGTCGGACGCTCCTCCAGCCAGCACCGTGTGGCGATGAAGCCGGCCTCCCGCAGACGCCGATCGGTCTCCTGCGGCCCCGAGAAGATCCACGGGGACCAGTCGACGAGCTCCGGCGCAGAGTCCCGGGCGACCGCGTCGATGACATCCCGGACACGATCGATGTTGCCCTCCCCCCCGCACTGGATCTCGAGCACGCCGCCGGGACGCAGCGCACCGGCCAGCCGGCTCCACAGGCGATCGTGGTCGGTGACCCAGTGGAGGGTGGCGGTGGAGACGATCGCGTCGACCGGCTCGTCCAGATCGAGGTCGAGAACGTCCTGGCACCACACCTCTGCACGGCCGCCCAGCCGTCTGCGGGCGAGCGCCACCATGTCCGAAGATCCGTCGAGGGCCAGCACGCGGCCTCGGGGCACGATCCCGAGCAGCGCCTCCGTGACGCGCCCGGTGCCGCAGCCGACGTCGAGAACGGTGGCGTCCTCGGCGATGCCCCGGAGTCGCTGCAGCACCTCCGACGCCCACGCCTGCTGCGGCTCGCTCGTCTGGTCGTAGGTGCTCGCATCCCAGGGGGTCCCGGCCAGGGTGTCAGGCTAGCGGCCGGCTCTCCCGCCGGCTCAACA
>DATFZP010000157.1:0-2171 GCA_035314405.1 Solirubrobacteraceae bacterium
GCCCCCGCACCCGCACCGGCTCGCCGACGCGGGCCAGCTCCTCGGCCTCGCCGAGCTCCTCCCAGATCATGCAGGCGACCGCCCCTGTACGGTCACCGAGGCTCAGGCGCAGGTATTCCCCCCCGTCGCGTCGGCGTCGGCGCTCGGCGCTGCGGACCAGCATCACCTGGTCGATCTCGGTGCCGTCGCTCAGCTCGTTCAGGAGCACGTCTCTGAAGGTAGACGTGGATGCGGACAGCACGCTCCAGGGCGCGCGGGGCGGTCCGCCCGCTACGGCTCCAGGCGATGGGGCCCGCGGTAGAGGAAGGTGACCTCCCGGACGTTGTCCTGGCCCAGCATCTGCATCAGCAACCGGGTCAGCCCGAAGCCGAAGCCTCCGTGGGGCGGGGCCCCGAAGCGGAAGAAGTCCAGGTAGTAGGAGATCGACTCCACGTCCACCCGCTTGTCCCTGGCCTGGGCGAGCAGCCGGTCGTGGCGGTGCTCGCGCTGGGCCCCGGTCGTCAGCTCGATCCCCCGCCAGAGCAGATCGAAGCTCTTCGTGAGCCCGGGGTCCTCCTCGTGGCGCATGTGGTAGAAGGGCCGCACCGAGGTCGGGTAGTCGATCACGAACACGAACTCGTGGCGGAGCTCCTCCTCGACGATCGCCGACAGCGCCCGCTCGCTCGGCGGGTCGAGGTCGTGCTCGGGCCCGGGGGCGTCGTGCCCGTGCTCGCGCAGCATCTCCTTCGCCCGCGCGAGGCTCACGCGGGGAAACGGGAGGACGGGCACCGCGACGCGCGTGTCGAAGACAGCCTCGATCGCCTCGCCGTGAGCCTCCTCGACGGCAGCCAGCACGTAGGTCAGCCACGCCTCCTCGAAGGCCATCACGTCCTCGTGGGATTCGATCCACGCGATCTCCACGTCGACGCTCGTGAACTCGGTGTCGTGGCGGGAGGTGAACGAGGGGTTGGCGCGGAACACGGGTCCGACCTCGAACACTCCTCCGAAGCCGGCCGCCATCGCCATCTGCTTGTAGAACTGCGGGGACTGTGCGAGGTAGGCGACCCTCTCGAAGTAGTCCACCTTGAAGAGCTCGGCGCCCGACTCGCTCGCGGAGCCCATCAGCTTCGGCGTGTGCAGCTCGACGAACCCCTCGCCCCGCCAGAACTCCCGCATCGCGTGCTCGACCGTCGTCTGCACCTCGAAGATCAGCCGCCGGTCGGGACGCCGCAGATCCAGATAGCGCCAGTCGATGCGCTTGTCGAGCGCGGAGTCGGCGGCGATCGGCAGCTCGGGCTCGGCCAGGGAGTCGACCTGCAGGTCCTCGATCCGCAGCTCGAGGCCGCCGAGCTTCACGCGCTCATCCGCGGTGACCGTTCCGGCGAGCGTGACGGCCGACTCGATGGTGAGCCCCGAGACGAGCTCGTTGAGCTCGCCGGGGGGATCCTCCTTGGGGAGCACCGCCTGGACGACGCCCGATTCATCACGGACGATCACGAACTGCATCCGCTTCTGGTCTCGTACCGCCTGGACCCACCCACGGATCGTCTCCCGCCCACCGACCTTCCCCGGCAGCTCGGCTATGAGGGTTCGCGTCACGCCGCGCACCCTATCCGAGGACGGGAGGCCCCGGACGCTGCGGTGCGACGCCCTCGAGCGCCCGCGCGAGCGTGTCGGCGGCGATCTTGTGGGCGTCGCAGATCCGGCCCAGGTGCAGCAGCGAGTCGGTCTCGGCGGCCACCTCTCCGTCGCCCAGCCTCAGGACGACCGGCACGCCCGGGGCGAGGTCGCTCGCGGCCAATCCCACGGCGACGTTGACGAGGTCGGTCGAGGTCACTGCCGCGACCGCCCCGCAGTGGCGGATCCCAAGGCGCTCGAGGGTGAACCCGTCATCTCCGCGTCCGAGGACGATCGGGATGCCGGCGGCGCGTGCCAGCCTCACGCATGGAGCTTCGGGGTCCCTCTCGACGCCGAGGACCGGCACGCCGCGCCGTCTCAGCTCCTGGGAGAGGCGGTAGCCGACCTGCCCGTAGCCGATCAGCAGCACGTGACCTCTGGCGGGGGCCGCCCGCGGCCCGAGCAGAGTCGTCAGGCGGGGGCGGCTCAGCCGGCGCACGAGCGCCGCGGTGAACACGGCGACGAGCAGCAGCGCCGCGATCGTGTCGAGCGTGGAGACGGCCTTGAACCAGGCC
>DATFZP010000158.1:0-2875 GCA_035314405.1 Solirubrobacteraceae bacterium
CGTGCGGTCGAAGTGCAGCATCGCCCGTGCCCGGCGCCAGCCGTTGGGGGCGACGCGCGCGCCCGCCAGCGCCGCCCACAGGTGCTGCTCGCCGTAGTCGAGGTGCTCGACTGCGATCCGCCACAGCTCTCGCTCGAAGACCGCGAACCGCCGCTCCTCCTCGGCGCAGACCGGCAGCACGCGGCGCTCGACCCGCATCCGCCTGCCGCGCCCGCGGCGCACCGGACCGACGACGATCGCGCCGCCCCGGTAGACGTCGCGGTCGAGCAGCGAGTGCAGCGTGACGACGGGATCGTCGTGCTTGGTCGCCGGGTGGACGAAGTCGACGACGAGGCCGGCCTCCTTGCCGGGATGGCGGCGGGTCACACGTCCGACGCGCTGCTGGTAGATCCGCTTCGAGGCGGTAGGCGCCAGGTGGACGCAGACGGTAGCCCGCGGGCTGTTCCAGCCCTCGGCCAGCAGCTGGGCGTTGATCAGGACGTCGATGTCGCCGCGCTCGTAACGGGCCAGGATCTCGACGAGCTCGCGCTTCGGGGTCTCCCCGGAGACCGCCTGGGCCTTCATGTTCTCGGCTCGAAAGGCCTCGGCGAGGTTGTAGGCGTGGCGCACCCCGGCGGCGTAGACGACGCCCGGAACGCCGTTGAAGCGCGTCTTGTAGAGGTTGGCCACGGCCAGGTTGAAGGGCTGCTGGTCGAGCAGTTTGGCCAGCTCGTCCTGATCGAACTCGGTGTCCACCTCGCCGCGGCGCAGCGGGACCTTGGCGATCGTGCGCACCCCGACCCCGGGCGAGATCCGCACGCAGCGCAGCGGCGAGATCACCCCCCGGCGGGCGGCCTGGGCGAGGTCGAAGCGGGAGGTCTGGGTTGGGAACAGGTCGGTGACGTGCCGCGCGATGAGGGCGCCGGTGGCGGTCATCCCGATGAAGATCGGGCCCGTCCAGTTGCGGATCGCCCCGCTCGTCTTCTCGCCCAGCGCCGTGTGGGCCTCGTCGCAGATGACGATCGTGTAGGCGCTCGAGATCTTGCCCGCGTTGCGCACGAACCACTGATACGTCTCCACCGTCACCGGTCCGTTGGCCGAGTCCTGTCCCTTCAGCAGCGGCCCGCTGATGCGCTTGGAGTAGCCCCTGTCGCGAAGCTCTCCCTGGAACTGGTCGACGAGGTTGCGGCGGTGGGTGAGGATCAGCACCCCGCCCGTCTGGGACGCCTCCACGAACCCCAGGGCGGCCACCGTCTTGCCGGCGCCGGTGGCGTGCTCGAACCAGAACCGCTTGGCCGCGTTGGGATCCTCCGGCTGCTCGCCGAGCAACTCCTCTTCGTCCTCGTCTTCCACCCAGTCGCGGGGCTCCTCCTCCGAGTCCGCCTCCGTCTCGATCGCATCGTCGGCGGAGTCCTCCTCGAGCTCGTCCTCCTCGAGCTCGTCCTCGAGCTCGTCCTCCTCATCCTCCTCGGGGGCCGCACGCTGTACGGGCTCGAGGTCCTCGTCGTCCTCGTCGAACTCCTCGTCCTCCTCCTCGACCTCGCCCTCCTCATCCTCGTCCTCCTCGGCGAGCAGCTCCGGCTCGTCGGGGGGCGCCGCAGCCGCAGGAGCCTCCTCGTCGGCGCCGGCCTCCTCGGGGCCGAGGATGTCCGCCGTCGCGAGCAGCTCGGGAGAGGCCGACGGTCCGGCTCGGCCGTTGCCCCCCGGGACGGGTCGCTGGGCCTCTGCGAGCAGCGCCGTGAGAGTGCCCGAAAGCGCATCCACCTGGTGGCCGGAGAGAACGGTGCCGTCGGCGAGTGTGGGCTCCTCCTCGGAGAGCAGCCGCTCCAGCCCCAGGAGCAGGGAGAACGACCGTCGCCATGCGGTGGAGGGATGCTTCGGCTTCGGGTCGGCTTCGAGCTCCTCCAGGGCGCCGTCGAGCGCACGGCGGCGCGGACTGCCCGGGGCCAGCGCGACCGCTGGGTCCTCGCCGTCGTGGACGAAGCGCTCGCGGACGAACTTCTCCGCCCGCGCGATATCAGCGGAAGTCGGGATGGTCGCGGCCTCGTGGACCACTGAGGTGGGCTCAGCCATGAAGGCTCTTGGACTTCGAGACGGAGCCGCCGCCGAAGGGCTCTCCGGCACGGCTCGAAACGGTTGGCGCGCAACTGGCGCGGTTGGCCGGAGCTCGGAGATTCCCGGTCCGACTCCCTCCAGGATATACCACGCCGACCACGGGTTGAAGGGGTCCTCCATCTGCCACCCTTAGCGACCATGACACCGACCCGCCTGTCGCTCCTGGTCGTCGGGACCGCAATCCTGGTCCTGCTGGTGGTGGGCCTGTTCCAGCTGCACGGCTCGCCCTCGGGAAGCGGGGAGCCGAAGCTCACGCTCGCCGAGATGCATGCGCGGCTCCTCGGCTCGCCGCCGGCCCTGACGGGCCTGCACGAACAGGCGAGCGAGATCCTCTCCGGGGGGCTGCCCGCGCTCGACGCACGCCTGGCCGCGCTCAAGGGACTGCCCGTGGTGATCAACAAGTGGGCCTCCTGGTGCGGCCCCTGCCGGGCGGAGTTCGGGGCGCTGCAGACCGCTTCGGTGGCCGACGGACGGCGGGTCGCCTTCATCGGGATCGACTCCGGCGACACCAGCCGCGCCGACGCGATCGCGTTCCTGCGGTCGTTCCCGGTCAGCTACCCCAGCTACTACGACGAGAGCGGCCAGGCGGGGGAGGCGATCACCGACTCCACCTTCACCCCGGTCACCGTCTTCTACGACCCCGAGGGGCACGAGTACATCCACCAGGGCCCCTACCCGAGCGCGGCCAAGCTGCAAGCGGACATCAGCCGCTACGCGCTGGACGGCTGAGTATGCCCGAGCTGAGGATCGACCCGCTGAGCGGGCACAGGACGATCGTCGC
>DATFZP010000159.1:0-6037 GCA_035314405.1 Solirubrobacteraceae bacterium
GTTGGCGAGCTTGACCCCCCCTCTGGAGACGAACGGTGGAGGGGCGTCCACCGTCAGAAGCTCATCCACGTCCACTAGCTCTCCCGGCTTGGCCGCGCGGCGGCGACCGGCGCCGAGGCGCACCTCCCCGGCCATCACCGACGCGGCCGCCCGTGTCCGCGAGGGAAACAGCCCGCGCTCGGCCAGGAGGGTGTCGAGACGGCGCTTCTCCATCTAGAGCGAACCCTTACACACACGCCGGCTCTCCGCACCCCGTCTGCCGCGCCCGATCGCCGGTCCCGCTCCCCTCGACTTGATCGAGCTGCCTCCCGGGACGGACTCTTGCTGGTTGCGAGGACTTCGGGCTCCACGAGACCGATGTGTGATCGATGTCACACATCGGGGGGTCCGATGGGAGCATCATGATCAGTGATCGAGAGTGCAGCATCATCTCTCCTGAATCCCTCCTCCCCGAAACGGCCCGCTTCCCCGGCGGGTCGTTTCATTTAACCGGCGCCCCTCGCGGAGCCCCCCGGGAGGCGTCCGTCCGGATCCCTGGGATCCAGCCACAGCCGCCCACCGGGCCCGGCGGGGGTGGGGGCGGAGCGGTGGACCGGCTCAGGCGTCGAGGATCGTGGAACCGGCCCTGTCGGCCGGGTGCCCGCGATCGAAGATGGCCGCGGCCACCCGCTCGGCGATCCGCCGGCCGGTGTAGCCGACCTCCTTGTGAAGCAACGCCGGCTTGCCGTGGGTGACGTAGCGGTCGGGCAGCCCGACCCGCAGGATGCGGGGGGTGGTGCCCGTCTCGTTGAGCGTCTCCCACACGGCCGAGCCGAACCCCCCTGCCAGCACCCCCTCCTCGACGGTCACCAGCAGGTCGTTCTCCGCCGCCAGCTGGGCCATCAGGCCGGCGTCGATCGGCTTCGCGAACCGGGCGTCCGCGACCGTCACGGCCAGCTCGTGGCCCCTCAGCTCCTCGGCCGCCTCCAGCGCCTTGCCGACTCCGCTGCCGTAGCCGATCAGGGCAACACGCCGTCCGGCCGCGGAGGAGCCCGACTCGGCCGCCTCGAGCAGGATCTCGCCGGTGCCGATGCCGATCGCACTGCCTTCCTCGGGCAGCGCCACCCCCGTCCCTTCGCCGCGGGGATAGCGCAGCGCGATCGGGCCGTCGTACTCGATCGCCGTGCGGAGCATGTGCACGAGCATCGCCTCGTCACGGGGAGCCATCAGCACCATGTTGGGCAGGCAGCGCAGGTAGGCGATGTCGAAGGCGCCGTGGTGGGTCGGCCCGTCGTCCCCCACGAGTCCGGCGCGATCCATCGCGAACACCACGTTCAGCCGCTGCAGGCAGACGTCGTGGACGATCTGATCGTAGGCCCGCTGCAGGAAGGTCGAGTAGATCGCGGCGACCGGCTTGACGCCCTCCAGGGCGAGGCCGGCGGCGAACAGGATCGCCTGCTGCTCGGCGATACCCACGTCGAAGTAGCGGTCGGGGAGCGCCTTCTGGAGGATGCTGAGACCCGTCCCAGAGTTCATCGCCGCCGTGATGCCCACGACCCGCTCGTCACGTTCGCATTCCCTGACCAGGGCGTCCCCGAAGACCTTCGTGTACTGCGGGGGCGCGGCCGTCACCACCGAGCGCCCCTTTGAGCTCTTCGCGGGGGTGGCGCGGGTGGGAGAGCCGTTGAGGATCGACTTCGGCTTGGCCGCGTGCCATTGCTCCATCCCCTCCAGACCCCCATCCTCGGCGGGGGCGAAGCCCTTGCCCTTGACCGTCGCGATATGGACGACCACCGGCCGTTCGGCGGCGAGGGCCTCGCGCAGCGCCTCCCTCAGGGCCCTCACGTCGTGGCCGTCCACCACTCCCATGTAGGCCCAGTCGAGCTCCTCCCACCACAGTCCGGGCGCCCAGAACGCCTTGATCGACTCCTTCAGGTGGGGTCCGAGCCGCTCGAACGCCGAGCCGATCCCGCCGGGCAGGCGGGTGAGCCCTCCCTCGACCCCGGCGCGGGCGCGCCACAGCTTCGGGTTCAGCCTGACGCGGTTGAAGTAGCGGGAGAGGGAGCCGACGTTGGGGGCGATCGACATGCCGTTGTCGTTGAGCACCACCACGATCGGCGTGCCGAGGCCGCCGGCCTGGCTGATCGCCTCGAAGGCGACCCCGCCGGTCATCGCCCCGTCTCCGATCACCGCCACCACCTTCCCGGCGTCCTGCGCCCCGAGGTGGCGCATGCCCTCCTTGATCCCGACCGCATAGCCGATCGAGGTCGAGGCGTGCCCGGCGCCCATGATGTCGTGGGGGGACTCGCCGATCGAGCAGAAGGGCGCCAGACCCCCGTACTGGCGGATGGTGCTCAGTCGGTCGCGACGGCCCGTGAGGATCTTGTGGGGATAGGCCTGGTGGCCCACGTCCCACAGGATCTTGTCCCGGGGGGAGTCCAGCAGCGAGTGCAGGGCCACCGCCAGCTCGCACGTGCCGAGGTTCGCCCCGAAGTGTCCCCCGATCTCACCGACGGTGTCGATGATGTGTTCCCTCACCTCCTGGGCCAGCTGGGTCAGCTCCTGCTCGGAGAGCGCGTGGAGGTCCTCGGGACCGTCGATGTTGGCGATGATGCTCATGAGCTGCGGGTGTAGATGAAACCGGCGATCCCCTCGAGCTCGGCCGTCGGGTGGCGGGCGCCCTCCGTCTGCCGCACGCCGCCACTCAGCCCGCCTGCCGGAGCTGTGGGACGGCCCTCGACTTCGGCGAGGGCCGCCATGGCGGTCTCGTAGGACTCGGCCGCGAGCTCTCTCGCCCGATCGATTCCGTACTCGCTCACGTAGGTCCGCTTCCCATGGCGCTCGTCGCTGCCTCTCGGCTTTCCAAGTTCATCATCTGTGCCCGTGACGTCGAGGATGTCGTCGATGATCTGGAACAGCACCCCCAGCTCGGCCGCGAACCGCCGGAAGGGAGCCATCTCAGGCCCATCTGCACCTGTCAACAGTAGTACGCAGAGGACCGAGGCTGCGATCAGGCGGCCGGTCTTCAGCTCGTGCAGCCGGCGAAGCGCCTCCGGACCGGGCGGTGTATCGGGGCTGACGTCGGCGTACTGGCCCCCCACCATCCCCCCCACTCCCGTCGCCCCGGCGAGCTCCGCGGCCGCCGCCAGCATCCGCTCGGGCGCGACTCGGGGGCTGCTGAGCAGGTGGTGGAACGCCTCGGCGTAGAGCCCGTCGCCGGCGAGTATCGCCACGTCCTCGCCGAACTTGACGTGGCAGGTGGGCTGGCCCCTGCGCAGCGCGTCGTCGTCCATCGCGGGCAGGTCGTCGTGAATCAGCGAGTAGGTGTGGATCAGCTCGATCGCCCCGGCGAGGGGCATCACGTCGGGCTGGGGCAGCCCGACGGCCCTGGCGGTGGCGAGGGCGAGGACGGGCCGTATGCGCTTGCCCCCGGCGAGCAGGGAGTAGCGCATGGCCTCGTCGAGTCCCGCCGTGATCGGCTCCTGCGAGAACCGCATCCCCCGCAGGTAGCGCTCGACGTCCCCCCGGAGGTGATCGGGATAGCTCGCGTTCAAGCGGGCGGGCGCAGGCCGGCGGCCTATAGGAGGGTGTCCTGGCCGGGAGGAGGCGCGATCAGCTCGGCGCGGGCGAGCTGATCGAGCTCGGCGGCCGCCTGCGTCGCGAGCGCGGCGCAGTCCTCCACCATCGTCGCTGCGGCATCCGCCGAGAGCTCCCCCGAGCGCAGCTGCTCGGCTGCGCGGTCCAAGCGGGTGATCAGATCCTCGAGTTGTTCGACGTTGCTCATCTGACCCTCGTATTCTCCCTCACCTCGCGGAGCACTGCGGCGAGCACCCCGTTGACGAAGCCGGGGGCCTCCGAGCCGCAGAAGGTCTTTGCGCTCTCCACCGCCTCCTCGATCGCTCCCTCGGGCGGTATCGGCCGGTCTGCCGGGACCGCGTCCGGGTGGAGGATCTCGATCAAGGCGACCCGCATGATGCTCCTCTCGAGCGGCTGGATCCGCTCCACCGACCAGCCGTGGGCATGGCGGTCGATCACCTCGTCCAGCTCCTCGCCGCGGTCGACGCAGGCGCGGGCGAGGGCCTTCGCGAACGGCGAAGCGTTCGGTCCGAGTGTCTCCTCGAGCGGTCTTCCGGTGAGGTCGTGCTGGTAGACCGCCACCACAGCCTCCCGGCGTTGATCCGATCGCCTCATTCAGGCTCGTGCCATGTAGTCGCCCGAGCGCGTGTCCACGCGGATGCGCTGGCCCGGCTCCACGAACAGGGGCACCTGGATGACCGCTCCCGTCTCGAGCGTCGCCGGCTTGGTCCCTCCTCCCGAGACCGAGTCGCCGCGCAGGCCGGGATCGGTTGCGGTGACCTCGAGGTCGACGGCGCTCGGCAGCTGCAGGTCGGCCGGGGCATCGTCGATGAACAGCACCTCGACCTCGCTGCTCGGGGTGATCCACCGCAGGGCGTCGGTGACGGTCGCTTCCGGGACGGCGATCTGCTCGAAGGACTCCGTGTCCATGAAATGGGCATCGGAGCCGTCGGCGTAGAGGAACTGCATCCTCCGTGACTCGGTTCGCACCGAGCGGAACTTCTCGCCCGCCCTGAACGTCCTGTCGATCACGGCCCCGTCGGAGGCCCTCCGCAGCTTCGTCCTCACGAAAGCCCCTCCCTTCCCGGGCTTGACGTGCTGGAACTCGAGGATCTTGAAGATCGTTCCGTCGACCTCGATGTGATTGCCGTTCTTGAATTGATTGGTTGAAAGCGTGGTGACTCAGTCCTCTGATCCGGCCTCTGGAGGCACCCGGAAATGGCGACCTCGCCCGGAGCGCTGCGAACATCAAACCAGACTCGTGGCCCGGCATCGTGATCTGGAGGGTGCCCGGTCAGCGCGACCGTCCGGGTCCGCGGCCTAGACCCTTCGGTACGTCAGGCCAAAGTCGCGTCGCCAGTCCGAGCTGCCGCTGCGGGTCTCCCAATGACCGTCGATCGTGCGGCGATCCTCGCTGAAGGTGCTCGAGAAGCGCTGCGAGAAGTCAAGCGGGGAGAAGTCAGAGGCGTCCCTGACGAGAGTCCAACCCTGATCCCCGAGCGTCATCGCGTACACCCGGGTCACGCCCCGCGAATCGAAGTAGTGCTGGATGTAGCCACCGCCGGCTCGATCGACGCCGATGACCATCACGCAGTCGGGTGCATCCGGATGAGGGACGCTCGTGCGCTGCTGGACGTACTGGCCATCGAGGATCCACTCGAAGACGGCATGCCCGCCGCCAACCGGACCGGCGCCGGGAAACGTGGCCTCCATCGTCCACTCGCCGATCAGCACCTCGAGGCGCTGAATCCCTGCCCGCGCATCCGGCATGATCAGCCCACAGGCTAGCGCCGCCCACGCTCGGCCCCACGTGTGGTTCAGGGCACGTTGTTGAACTGCATTTGCTCGTTGGGTCTGGTTCCGCCGAGGAGGGTCCGAGCTGCGTGTAGAGATGGCGCGTCCCTCGAATCGACCCCGTGGGGCTCAGCGCTGCACCAGCTCGCGCAGGTGACGGGCGAGCTCGGCGGGCTGATCCTCGGGGATCAGCGTGTAGGAGTCCTCGATCTCCACGAGCCTCGCCTGCGGCAGCAGGCCCGCCAGGCGCCGGCCGTGCTCCGGCGGCATCAGCCGGTCCTCGGGCGCCCAGGCGACGAGGGCCGGGCGATCGAAGCGGGCCAGCGCGTCGCCTGCCGCCAGCAACGCCCTCCGGCCCTCCCGCGAGCTGAGCACGTACTTGCGCAGGTCCCGGCGGATGTCGGGCTGCTCGAGCACCGGCCCGAACCAGCCGTCCATCACCTCCCTCGGAACGGGTCGCTTGCTGAGGGGGCCGAAGGTCACCGGCAGCCGCCTCAGGGCGTCCACCCCGAACGGCATCAGCGCCGCTCTCAGGCCGCCAGGCACCCTCGCGAGGTACGGCAGCACCCTCGCGGTCCCCTTCGGGGGGACGTTGTCGAAGGCCTCGCACGCGCACAGGGCGAGCCTCGCGATGCGCTCGTCGTGGGGGCCCCCGATCAGCAGCTGGCCTCCGCCCCAGTCGTTCATC
>DATFZP010000160.1:0-4859 GCA_035314405.1 Solirubrobacteraceae bacterium
CCTACTCCGGCGAGCCCTTCGTCGAGCTCGTCGACGGGCCGCCCGGAGTGAGGGAAGTGAGGGAGACCAACTTCTGCAGGATCTTCACGGCGCTGGACGGGCACACGGGCAAGGTGCTGGTCTTCTCCGCGATCGACAACCTGTGGAAGGGGACCTCCTCGCAGGCCGTCCAGAACCTCAACCTGATGTTCGGCCTGCCCGAGGGGGCGGGGCTCTCGTGACCGACGAGCTGCACGCTCCCCAGCCGTTCTTCCGCTCCCGCTGGGCGGGGGCACCCGAGCACGTGCGCGACCTCGGGTCCGCGGCGGGGCTGCCGGAGGGCTTTCGCGCCGCCGGGGTCGCCGCCGGGATCAAGGCCAGCGGCAGGCCGGACGTGGGGCTGCTGGTGTGCGACGCCGAGCAGTCGGTCAGCGCTGCGCGCTTCACCGCAAGCGGGGCCGCGGCCGCTCCCGTCCTTCTCAGCCGCGAGCGGTGCAGCCTGAGCGGACTGCGGGTGGTGCTCGCAAACGCCGGGTGCGCGAACGCGGCGACGGGCCGCAGGGGCCTCGACGACGCGGCCAGGATCCAGGGGGCGGCGGCACTCGCCGCGGGGGTGGATCCCTCCGAGGTCGTGCTCGCCTCGACCGGCGCCATCAGCCACTACCTTCCGGTGGACGCCGTGCTGAAGGGGATCCTCGAGGCCCGCACCCGGCTCAGCCGGGAGGGCGACGCGGACTTCCAGCGGGCGATCCAGACGACCGACGCGTTCGAGAAGCGGGCGTGCCTCAGCGTCGAGCTGCCCGCCGGGACGGTCCGCCTGAGCGCCCAGTGCAAGGGCGCGGGGATGATCTCTCCCCGCTTCGCCACGATGCTGTGCTTCGTGGAGTGCGACGCCGCCCTCCCCGCGGAGACGGCCGACCTGCTGCTCGGGGTCTGCGTCAAGCGCTCCTTCGACCGAGCGTCTGTCGACGGGCAGCTCTCGACGAACGACACCGCCGTGCTGATCTGCTCCGGATCGAGCGGCGTGGCGGTCGAGCCGGAGAGCGAGGCGGAGCTTCGCCTGGGCGAGGCGCTCGATGCGCTGCTGCGCCAGCTCGCGATCATGATGGTCGCCGACGGCGAGGGAGCCGGACGGGTGGCCCGGGTGCTGGTGCGGGGCGGGCACCTCGAGCATGCCGAGCTGGCCGCCCGGGCCGTGGCGAACTCGCCGCTGGTGAAGGCGGCACTGCACGGGGGGGACCCGAACTGGGGACGGATCATCCAGGCCGTCGGAGGGGCCCTGCCGGGCACCGCGCCCCTGCCGGTGGACATCGCCATCGAGGGCATCCAGGTGTGTCGCGAGGGAGCGGCGGTCGCCTACGACGAGGCGGCGCTCGCCGAGGCGGTGCAGGCGGCGGAGGTCGAGTACGAGGTCGGGCTGCCGGGGAAGGGGGCCGAGACGGAGGTGTTCTTCTCGGACCTCTCCCACGAGTATGTGAGCGTCAACGCGGAGTACACGACATGACCAGCTGCTCGACCACACGGAAGCAGGGGAGGCGGCGATGCGCGACGTAGGGACGCTGCTGGAGGCGCTGCCGTACATCCGCCAGTTCCACGGCAAGACGGTGGTGATCAAGTACGGCGGTGCGGCGATGGAGGATCCCGAGCTGCGGGAGGAGTTCGCCCGCGACGTCGTCCTGCTCAAGTACGTCGGGCTGAACCCGATCGTCGTGCACGGCGGGGGGCCGGAGATCACCGGCTACATGGATCGCCTCGGGCTGCCCGTGCGCTTCGTGGGGGGACTGAGGGTCTCCGACGAGCTCACCGTCGAGGTCGCGAAGATGGTGCTGGTCGGCAAGGTCAACAAGGAGATCGTGCTGCGGGTCGGCCGCCACGGTCAGCCCGCGGTGGGCCTCTGCGGCGACGACGGCTCGCTCTTCCGGGTCGTCCGGCGGACCGCGCCGGATGGTCAGGACATCGGCTTTGTCGGGCGCATCGAGCGGGTCAACGTGGACGTGATCGAGCACGTCGCCACCGACTACATCCCGGTGATCGCCTCGGTCGGCGCCGACACGCAGGGCAACTCATACAACGTCAACGCCGACGAGGCGGCGGGCGCGGTAGCGGCGGCGCTGGGCGCCCACAAGGTCGTGTTCCTCACCGACGTGCCCGGATGGCTGGCCGATCCAGCCGATCCGGCCAGCCTGATCCGGCAGGCCACCGTCGAGCAGGTGCTGGCCGCCCTGCCGGACCTGCAGGGAGGGATGCGGCCGAAGCTCGAAGCGTGCGTCGAGGCGATCGCCGGGGGGGTCGGTGCGGCCCACATCCTCGATGGGCGCGTCGTCCACTCGTTGCTGCTGGAGCTGTTCACCGACGCCGGCATCGGCACCAAGATCGAGGCCGTGCCGTGAGCCTCGCCGAGCTGCAGGAGCTCGAGCGGGAGAGCGTGATCGCCTCCTACGCGCGGCTGCCTGTCGAGTTCGTCCGCGGGGAGGGAGCGCGGCTGTGGGACGACGAGGGCAACGAGTACCTGGACTTCCTGTGCGGGATCTCGGTGACGAACTTCGGACACTGCCACCCTCGCGTGGTGGAGGCCGTGTGCCGGCAGGCTGCGACGCTGATGCACACCAGCAACCTGTTCTACACCGAGCCGGCGATGCGCCTGGCGCAGCGCCTGTCGCAGTCGAGCCTCGGCGGCAAGGTGTTCTTCTGCAACTCCGGGGCGGAGGCCGTGGAGGCGGCGATCAAGGTGGCCCGCAAGGCCAAGCGGGGCGGTGAGCTCGTGGTCGTGCACGGCGCCTTCCACGGGCGCACCTACGGGGCCCTGTCGGCGACCCCCCAGGAGGCCAAGCAGGCTCCGTTCGCCCCGCTGGTCCCGGGCTTTCGCGCCGTGGCCCCGGAGCCCGAGGCGCTGGTCGCGGCTGTCGACGAGCGCACGGCGGCGGTCCTGCTCGAGCCGATCCAGGGAGAGGGCGGCGTTCACGTGCTCTCCGACGAGCTCCTGCGCGCGGCGAGGGACGCCTGCGACGAGCACTCGGCGGCGCTCGTGTTCGACGAGATCCAGTGCGGGATGGGCCGTACCGGCAGCCTCTGGGCATATGAGCAGACGGACGTGGTCCCCGACGCGATCACGGTCGCCAAGGCCCTCGGAGGCGGCCTGCCGATCGGCGCGCTGGTCACCGGCCAGCGGCTCGCCGACGTGCTGGCTCCGGGCGACCACGGGTCCACGTTCGCCGGCGGCCCGGTGGTCGCGGCGGCCGCCGGCGTGGCGCTCGAGCTCGCCGGGGATCCCGCCCTGTTGGCGCGGGTGCGCGATCTCGGGCGGCGGCTGGCCGCGGGCCTCGATCGTCTTCCCCACGTGCTCTCGACGCGGGGGAGGGGGCTGATGCTCGCCTGCGAGCTCGACGTGAGGGCCCCGGAGGTCGTCCGCCGAGCGCTGTTCGAGCAACGGCTGGTGCTCAACTCCACGGGCCCGGCGACCCTGCGCCTGCTGCCCCCGCTGACGATCGGGGAGGCCGAGGTGGACGAGGCGCTCTCGCGGCTGGCGAGCGCGCTGGAGGGCTGAGCGGTGCGGCGCGAGCTGGGTGGCGGGTTCGAACTCGACGACGACCCCGGGCGGATCGACCTCGACGCGGTGCACGCCTACATCAGCGGCGAGTCCTACTGGGGTCGCGGACGCTCCCGCGAGCTGGTCGAGCGCGCGATCGCGGGGTCCAGGCGGGTCGTGGGGCTGTACCTCGCCCCGCCGCGGGCGAGCGGGCCGCGCGCCCGGCCCGGCGGCGCGCCGGGGACCGCCGGGAGCGCCGAGCAGGTGGGCTTCGCGAGAGCCGTCTCCGACGGAGCGACCGTCGCCTACCTGGCGGATGTGTACGTCCTGTCCGCCTACCGCGGCCGGGGGCTCGGGCTGGAGCTGGTCAGGGAGATCCTCGAAGGCGACTCGGGCTGGGAGATCCGCTGGCTGCTGCACACCGCCGACGCCCAGGGCCTCTACGAGAGGGTCGGCTTCGCCGAGGGCAGGCCGGCCTACCCGCTGATGGAACGGGCGCGCCTGAGGGCGCCCGGGGACAAGCCCGAGCCCCCCGCCGGCCGTCCGTCCGCACACCGGCGCGGCCCGGGCTGGTGGACGGGCCGCGATAGCCTTCGCCGACCGTGAGCGGGGAGCGACACACAGCGGCTGCGCGCACCGCGTCCTACGAGGCCGACCCCGAGCAGGTGCACCGGGTCCTGCTGCTCTACTCGGGCGGCCTCGACACGAGCGTGATGCTGAAGTGGATCCAGGACCAGTACCACGCGGAGGTCGTCTGCCTGACGGTCAACCTCGGACAGCCGGGGGAGGACTACGAGGTGATCAGAGACAAGGCCCTCTCGCTGGGGGCGCTCGAGTGCCACGTGGTGGACGCGAGGGCGGAGTTCGCCGCGGAGTACCTCGTCCCGGCGATCAAGGCCAACGCCCTGTACGGCGACGGATACCCGCTGTTCACGGCCCTGGGCCGGCCGTTGATCGCCAAGCTGGCGGTGGAGCACGCCCGCCGCAGCGGCTGCGACACGATCGCCCACGGGTGCACAGGCAAGGGCAACGACCAGGTGCGGATCGAGGCGACGGTGGCCACCCTCGCTCCCGAGCTGGGCGTGATCGCGCCCGTGCGCTCGTGGCAGATGGGCCGTGAGGAGGAGCTCGCCTACGCCCGGGAGCACGGCATCCCGATCAAGTCCCACACCCCGCAGGGCAGCGAGGCGGCGCCCTACTCGATCGACGACAACCTCTGGGGGCGCTCCTCGGAGGGTCGCTGGATCGAGGATCTGGGCCACGCGCCGCAGGACGACGTCTTCCAGCTGGTCACTCCCCCCGAGCAGGCCCCGGAGGAGCCCGAGCACATCGAGCTCAGCTTCGAGCGGGGCGT